>DAHXMB010000218.1:0-12300 GCA_027365695.1 Candidatus Acididesulfobacter sp.
AATTAAAAAATAAAACAAATTATAATAAACTTTCATTATAATATATTTAAATTAAAAATTTATATTATATTATATTATATTATATTTATATTATATTATATTTATATTATATTTATATTATACCTAAAATTGCCGATAGAAAATTATTTTTCTGGATTCCTGCGTACGCAGGAATGACTTTGCGGGTATTTAAGTTTCCACCCAAAGGGTGTCATTCCCGCGAAAGCGGGAATCCTGTATTAATATAACTTTAAAGCTATTTTAATAATCTCTATCGGCAATTTTGGGTTACATTAAAAAATCGTTACTAAAAATTATAAATAATTAACAAATTATAAAATAAATAAAAATTATAATATTTATATGCGATTATTAAATATATTTAATAATAATTAATATAAAAATATATGCAAATAAATAAAACATAAAAAACATAAACATAAAAAATATGATATTATCCAAAATTAATAAAAAACCATGCATTTGCGCATCAATCGGAAGCATAGAAACCTCAAAAGTTATTTCTGCCGTTGAATATGCTATAAACAATAACTACTCATGCGTTGAAATCAGATTTGACCTTTTAAATGATTTTAATGAAGAATTGTTATTCAATAAACATCTTCAAGAAATAATTTCTTATAGCGAAAAATTCAATTTCCCTATAATAGCAACTAAAAGAAATATTTATAAAGATGCTGATAATATTGAAGATAAATCTGATATAATAATAGATAAATTATCTTTTTTAAAAAAATTAATAGATAACGGAATAAAAACCGTTGATATTGAACAAGATACAACCGACAAATATTTAATTGCCGATTTTATAGAATTTGCGCATAGCAAAAATTCCGAGGTTATTTTATCGGTGCATGATTTTAACTCTTTTATTGATTTAGAAAAAGCAATGCAATTTTATATTGAAGCAAGCTATCTAAAAGCAGATTTTTTTAAAATGGCGGCAATAATTACATCAAAACAGGAAGCTTTAGATATATTGTCCATTTGCGATAAAATAAATGAAATTAGAAATTCGGATGCCGAAAATTATCCTGAATTTATAATTTTCGGCATGGGAGATAAAGGAAAATTAACGCGGATTCTTTCATTAAATTATGGTTCTTTTTTGGCTTATTGTTCCATAGACAACGGATCATCAACCGCTCCCGGTCAGCTAAACATTGATTTATTTAATAAAGTTTATAATTCTTGTAATATTATATTGTAATTTTTTCATTATTTATTTTTATTTCTTTTTAATTATTAAATTAACTCTTATTTTTTATATTTTTGATATATGACATCTAAAGTTTGTTTTTAAATTTCACTTTTAGAGTTTTATTAATAAAATAATATGGCAATTTTGAACAATTTGTTGAAATCAAAAAAACTTGGGGAAATTTTAGTTGATTCCAAACTTCTTAACGCAACACAATTAGAATATGCTCTTACCGAAGCTAAAAAAAGAAATATGAGGCTCGGCACAGCTTTAGTTACTCTTAATATCCTATCGGAAGACAATATAATTAACGCTTTATCGCAGCAGTTAAACATTAAAAAAATAGAATTATCAAAAATAGCTATTGACCCTGCAGTCGGTAAAATTTTGTCCGAAACTCTTTCAAGACAGTTCAAAATGGTTGGAATTAATCTTTACGGAAATACTCTAACGGTAGTGCTGTCTGATCCTTTAAATGTTTTTGCGGTAGATGCTTTAAAAAAAGCAGTCAACTATGATATAGAAATTGCAGTTGCAAGAGAGCATGAAATACTCAGGGCTATAGATTTTGTTTATTCTGCGAAAGATATAGTAAAAGCCGATAAAAATGAAAATATAAGTCTCAATTTAAACAAAGAGCTGCAGAAAAATATTGGGGCGACTTCAGTCTTTGGCACATCATCATCTGTCAATCCTGAAATAAATAAAGAAATCATGGAATCTGAAGATATAAATATAATTAAATTAGTTAACGATATAATAGTTTCGGCATCTAAAAACAGAGCTTCGGATATACATATAGAACCTTTAGAAGACGAAATTATAATTAGAGAAAGGATAGACGGCGAACTTTTTGAAACTAAAAAAATCCCGAAACAATTTATTAATCCTTTGATTGCAAGAATCAAGATAATGTCTAATATGGATATAGCGGAAAAAAGAAATGCTCAGGATTCAAGATTTAATATTACGCTTTCGGGAAAAGAACTTGACATAAGAGTTTCCGTGCTTCCCACTATAAACGGAGAAAAAGCGGTTCTTAGAATATTGGATAAATCATCTAAGATAAATAAAATCTCGGAATCCGCCGATATAGATAATAAAACAAAAGATAAAATATTAAAACTCGTAAATAAAAAATACGGTTTATTTCTGATAACCGGACCCACAGGCTCAGGCAAAACAACAACCGCTTATTCCATTTTAACAGAATTAAATAAAATAAACAAAAATTTAGTTACGGTTGAAAACCCTGTTGAATATAAAATAAAATATATAAATCAGGTCGAGGCAAACCTTAAAGGAGGAATGTCTTTTGCCAATATTTTAAGATCTGTTTTAAGACAGGACCCCGACATTATACTTGTCGGAGAAATAAGAGATATAGAAACTGCAAAAATAGCAATACAAGCTTCGCTGACAGGTCATTTTGTTATTTCAACGCTGCATACGCAGGATGCTTCAAGCACAATATCAAGATTGATAGATATGGAAATAGAACCATTTTTAATAGCTTCTTCTATTATCGGCATTATAGGGCAAAGACTGCTAAAAAAACTTTGCGATAAATGCAAAGAACCGTATAGCCCTGATGCCGAATTATTAAAAGAATTAGGTTTGCCTGAAGATAAAACGGTTTATTTTTATAAAGAAAAAGGATGCCCTGAATGCAGAGAGACAGGATTTAAGGGAAGAATTCCTATATATGAATTATTAATTCCGGACAAAAATTTACAAAAATTAATTTTAGAAAAAGCGGATGCTTCTATCATAAGAGATACCGCAGTTAAAAACGGTTTTACGACATTAAGAAAACATGGCATATTAATAGTATTAGAAGGACTTACAACTATTGGAGAAGTTCTTCAGGCAACACAAGATATTTAAATAAATATTATATATAATATAATATAATATAATATAGTATAGTACTTATTAGCTTCATAGTAAATTTATTATAATTAAATTAATATTACCTTAAATCACCGTTAGAAATTTATTTTTCTGGATGAGCCGTCTAAATGCCGACGGCTTTAAAGCGTACCTGCCTGCGCAGGAATGACAATGCGGGGATTTAAGGTAATATTATTAATTTAAAAACTAACATAATTAAAAATGCCGACTTATATTTACAGAGCAAGAAATAGATACGGAAAATTGGTTGTCGGTCAGATAGATGCTTCTTCTTTGATTGCCGCCGAAAAAAATGTTGAAAATCTTAAGCTGATTCCATTATCGGTAGAAGAAAAATCAAGTATTTCAATGAGCGAACTTTTACCATCTTTTCAGTCTGTATCAAAAAAAGATATAATTATTTTCTCACGCCAGCTTGCTACTTTATATCAGTCGGGCGTTCCTATCAGCAAAAGTTTAACTTCTTTAATAGAATTCACGAGAAATAAAAAATTAAAAATTATTCTTCAAGAAGTTAAAGATGATATAGAAAGCGGTCAAACATTAGCAAAAAGTCTCGGAAGCCATCCAAAAATATTTTCTGAAATTTACGTTAATATGGTAGAAGTAGGGGAATCAACAGGTCTTTTATATGATGTTTTAGTTAGGATTGCTTTACTTATGGAAAAAGAAATGGTAATTAAATCAAAAGTGAAAAGCGCAACATTTTATCCAAAATTGGTTATTTCCGCAATAATTATTGCAACGTCAATATTGATCGGATTTGTTATTCCTAAATTTGCAATGCTTTACGGCAGTTTTAACGTGCCTCTTCCCCTTGAAACCAGAATTTTAGTTGCCGTTTCCAATTTTTTCGTTAATTATTGGTATGTTATGTTAGCAATTCTTGCTGCATTAATTATTTCCGTTAAACTTTATTTAAACTCAGTCAATGGAAGATTATGGTGGGATGAATATAAATTAAAAATACCCATATTCGGAAGTATTTTTTATAAATCTATGATGGGTCAATTTACAAGAATATTTGGTCTATTATTTCAAAGCGGCATACCTGTCAACCGGGCATTTGAACTTATAAGAAATGCGGTGGAAAATAAATATTTTACAAAAAAAATAGATGAATTACAGGAAGAAATTACAAGGGGCAAATCTATTACCCAGAGTTTTATAGATTCAAAAATATTTTCTCCTATAATAATCCAGATGATAAGCGTTGGCGAAGAAACAGGGCATATAGATGAAATGCTCAATAAAGTAGCAGATTATTTTGATGAAGATTTAGATCATCAGTTAAGCATATTGCAGGCTTCTATAGAACCTATTCTTCTAAGTATTATATTCGGAATGGTTTTATTTTTAGCACTTGCCATTTATCTTCCTATAATAGACGTTATAAATTTCGTTAAAAAATAAAAGCGTAATAAAATAAATGCGTTAAATTTAAGTGAATAATTATTTAACTTAACCCAACTTCACCATAATTACCAGCAACATATTTATATTACTATATTTATGGGACAACAAAAATGTCTATGGGAACTACAAAATAAAAAATAAAATTTAATAATATCAATGGGTTATAATTTTAGAATAATAAAAGTGGTGAAGTTGGGTTAAGTTATAATTTAATTATACAGGATTGACACAAAATTTTGAACGATCTCAATTTAGACTCTTAATTTTTTCTTAAAATATTCAATAGTTAATTTTAAACCGGTTTCTATATCTATTTTTGGATTATAGCCCAATTTTTCTTTTGCTAAAGTTAAATCAGGCCGTCTCTGAACAGGGTCGTCTTCAGGCAGGTCTTTAAATACTATCTTTGATTTAGAATTAGTTAAAGACAGTACTAATTTTGCAAACTCTATTATAGTAAACTCATAAGTATTTCCAAGATTAACAGGACCTGTAAAATTTTTTGAATTTTTCAAAAGCATAATTCCGTCAACTAAATCAGAAATATAGCAAAAAGAACGGTTTTGTTTCCCGTCTCCGTAAACTGTCAAGTCAGTCCCTTTTAATGCCTGAACTATAAAATTTGAAACCACTCTTCCGTCATTTTCAAGCATCTTTGGACCGTATGTATTAAAAACTCGCGTTATTTTAATATCTGTGCCGTAAGTCCTATAATAATCAAACATAATTGTTTCCGCGGCTCTTTTTCCTTCATCGTAACAAGACCTTATCGAAAGAGTATTGACATTTCCGTTATAAGTCTCAGGCTGAGGATGAATAGAAGGAGAACCGTAAACTTCCGATGTAGAAGTGTGCAATACGGAAATCCTTAATCTCCTTGCGTTTTCCATAACGTTAAAAATACCGAAAATATTATCTTTCATTGTTTTAAGAGGGTCTTTCTGGTAGAATGGAACAGAGGCGGGGCAAGCAAGATTAATAATTAAATCGGCTTCAATATTAAAAGATTCCGATATATCGTGTCTTATCATTTCAAAATTAGGATCATCTTTAAATTCTGCGATATTTTCCTTAGACCCCGTAAAAAAATTATCCATACATAAAATTTCATTGCTTTCGCCTAAAAGTCTTTCGCATAAATTAGATCCGATAAAACCTGCTCCGCCGGTAATCAAAATTTTCATAATATTTAATTCTCCGATATTTATATATATGTTTAATATTGGCTTTTAAACTATTACGTTTTACGAAGATTTAGAAAAATACAATCATAATAATTTTGCACAATATAAATCAATTAATTATAATTAATTATATAGGTCATGGATTATAACCTATAACTTATAATCCATGACCTATAGATTATAAAATTGTTTTTATAAATTATATTTATTGCCGTACCCTCTTTTTGTAATCATGTAAAAATCTTTTACGAATGTTGTGCCGTTGCCTATAATAATAGTCGTATTCATACCGATTAAATCAAATTCATCTATATGTTCAAGGGTTGTGATAACAATTTCTTCATCGGTTCTTGAAACTGCTTTTACAATTGCGGAAGGTCTATTTTTATCAATATTTTTTAATAAAATTGTTTTAGCATTTGTCAATTCATCTTTTCTTTTAGCGCTCTTAGGATTATAAATAATTATGACAAAATCACTTTTCGATGCAAAATCTAATCTTTTTTCTATGTCTTCCCATGGCGTTAGCAGATTTGATAACGAAATAACGCAAAAATCATTCATAATAGGAGCACCTATAGAACATGCGGCAGCGCAAAAAGCAGGAACTCCCGGTATAAAATCTAAAGGAATTTTACCTATTAACGATTTTTTGTCTAATAGCTCTAAAAGAAGCCCACTCATACCGTAAATACCGGCATCTCCTCCGGAAACAACCGCAACATTTTCGCCTTCCGTCGATTTACTTATTGCCGCTTCGCATCTTGTAATTTCATCTTTCATATTAAAATGGAGTTTTTTCTGCTCTTCTCTAAGTAAATTGTTAATTTGTTTAAGATAAGTAGAATATCCTATAATAACGCTGCATTCTTCTATTGCTTCAACTGCGTTTTTTGTTAGATGTTTAATATCTCCGGGTCCTGTTCCTATTAAAGTAATTTTGCCGTATTTTATATTATGATTGCTGCTGCCGTTATTACGTTCTTCAGACGGCAAATTATCATCGGCAGTTATTTTATTTATATAATGATTGACGCCGCTACTATCATTACTATTATCATTATTATTTATACTATTATCGGTATTATTCATATCGTTACTAACAACGCTATCATTAATACCATTACAATTACTATTATTGTTCATACCTGCTGCTATATTGCCGCCGCTATAGTCGTATTTCCTTTTTTCTTCTTGCATATCAATAACTCCTTATTTGTATTAGAGGATAAAAGCGCACACGGTTCACAAACCGAGTATGCGCCAGTGTAGCGAAAACACGCAGATTCAGTAATAATTTCAGTTTTTAAAATATTATTTAAATAACGACCAGGATTTACGTTATCATTCTTATTTGTATTTTTATTTATATTATTATGCAGGTCTATATCAAAATTTAAATTTTTATTTAAATAGGATAAACTTACACCGTCATTTGAAATTGAATCTAATTTTTTATTTTTGGATATGTCATAATTTATATGCATATTATATTCTGTATTTATTTTAAATTTTTCTGTTAAGTTATTAATGAAATTATTAATTTCGTCTTTAGAAAAAAAGTCTATATATTTTGCGTATTTTTTAGCAAATTTTAAAATTCCTTTTTCTTCAGATTTAATGTCTATCGTTCCTATGTTTTTAATGGCGAGCATAGATAAATTATTTTCATTAAATACTTCTTCAATAAAATTTTCAATTTCTTCAAAAGACGTATTCTTGTTACATCCTATCCCTACGCTTAAATCTCGCGGAAACAGCCTGCATATATTTACATTCGGCATATTTTCTTCAGCCGCTGCATTATCGGAATTAATATTTATATTTAAATCTGAATTATTTTTATCTTTTATATTTAGGCTTTTAATAACTTCATTTTTATATTTTTTTTCAACGAATAATTGATTAAATGAAAAACCCGTTAAATCCAAACCATTTGTTTTGTAAGAAATTACAATAATATTTAAATTATTTACAATTTTAAATTGATTGTTGTCTCGTCTATTGCATTGATTACTATATTGTTTATTATGCCGGTGACTACACTGATTATTATGCTTGCTATTATATTGACTATTATTATTTATGCCGTTAAATTTATTTTTAATATCTTCTTTATCTTTATCTTCTTGATAATTTTTTAATATTTCTCTTATCACGTTTTCAGTATATACCAATTGTATCTCTGAATTAAAACCTGTAAAATATTTTTTAATTTCATTTTTAAATTCTTCGTTTTTACTTAAAATATAATCTGATTCAGGAATAAAAATTATAAGTTTTTCATTATTTAACGATGATTTGTTAATATATTTTATACAATTTTTATTTTCAATATTTAAATTAAATTCCTTTGCAAATAAATCTAACGAAAACTTATTTGAAACATCGGTGGCAGTCGTTATTACAGGAGTTGCGCCTATAATTTCGGCTATTCGGGCGGTCAGTTCGTTAGCTCCCCCTATGTGTCCCGAAAGCGCGCTTATAGCAAAATTGCCTTTTTCATCAATAACTATTACACCAGGATCGGATAACTTGCTTTTTATAAATGGAGATATAAGTCTTATAGCTGCCCCTAACGAAAGAAAAAAAATCAAAAAATCATATTCATTAAAAGCATATTCTATATTTTCGCGGTAATTAACATTATTATAATTAAAAAATTCAAAACCGCCTGTATAAAAGCTCTTGCAAACGCTTCCATAATGTTTCTCATAATTATTATTGCAGTTACTTTTGCAGTTACTTTTGTAGTTACTTTTGTAGTTACTTTTGCAGTTACTTTTATAACAACTATAGAGTTCGCAGGATATTTTTGATGCTAATCTTACACTGTTCTCAGTAAACGCAAATATAGCCACTTTATTTATATAACTGCCAAAGTTATCGGCTTTCCTTTGCTTTCCTGAATGAGTGAAAAAAATTCTCGTCATATAATTTAGATTTATGTTCTTTTAAATATTTACCCGCCAGCGCATCTCCCACTATTAAAACAGCCATATTTTTAATAGATTTGGCTTTTACGATGCTTACGACGTCTTTTAATTTACATTCTATAATCATTTCCGATTTTAAAGATACGTCTTTTGCAATTAAACAATAAGTATTTTCATCATAGCTTTCCAAAAGATCAGACACTACAAAATTTATCAATCCGAAACTTAAATATATAGCCATAGTTGCTTTATGCGAAGCAAGACTTTTTATGTCCTGTCCTTCCGGTAATTTTCCGGTTCTGCCCTCTGCCCTGCAAAAAATTACCGCCTGGGAAATATCAGGCAATGTCAATGTAGATTTATTTGATGCGCAAGCGGCAAAAGCGGCGGTAACTCCGGGAATAATTTCATAACTTATACATTTTTCTTCAAGAGAAGCAATTTGTTCGCTTATTGAAGAATAAAGCGATGAATCTCCTGCATGGAGAACTGACGTTAAATTGCCGGCTTTATACATTTCTTCAATTTTTTCGGCAATTTCCTCAAAGCACATACCGCTCATATCGTACAATATGCAGTCACATTTTAATATTTGCAATAACTCTTTATTAATTAAAGAACCTGCGTAAATAACGCAATCGGATTCCTTTAAAATATTACAAGCTCTGATGGTTAATAGCTCAGGGTCTCCAGGACCCGAGCCGACAAAATAAATTTTATTTTTTTCAATATATTTCATATTTAATGTTTAATAATTAATTATTAATAATTAATATGCTTATATTTTATTATATATCCTTAAATCACCGTTAGAAAATTATTTTTACTTATTTTCTTATTTTAATTTAATTGCATTTTTTTTATTCTAATTTAATTTATTTATATTTTTTATTTTATTAAATAAAAATCACAGCTAAAATAGAAAAATAATCAAATAGACTAAAATCATCTGAATCTGAAATGAAAATATCTAAATCAAGGTTATCATGTAATTGTGATTTTTCTAATATGTAAAATCTTAATTTACCATTTTTAAAATCATTATAAAGCATCTTCTTATAAATATCCAATATACCGTATATATAATTTCCTGCTTTCATATACATTATTATAGAAGGTTTATCTTTGGCAGAGTTAATAAAATTAACTTCAGATTCTAATTCAAAATCGGTTTTGCCGATAGGCACCGTAATTAAAACTGAACTTTTTTTTATTATATAAGGTTCTTTTATCAAACTTAAAAAATAGCTCAAAGATGAAATTCCAGAAATTATATTAATATTTAAACTTATATTTTCATTATTTGCCAATTGTTTTAAAGATTTATACAGTTCGGCATATGTGCTGTAAAAAACAGGGTCTCCTATAGTTATATAGGAACAAACATAATTTGCTTTCAGTTTTTGAAAAATTTTGAGCGCATTTTCATCATAAAGTCTTTTATTAAGGTTAAAATTCTTTTTCATTTCTATTTCTAACGGTATTAACTTAGAATCATCAATATTAATTAAATTGTCTTTTAATATTTCTAAAGTAAAATTATTATGTGAATATAACACTTTCGGATAAAAGATATAATCACTTGCCTTTAAAGCTTTAATTGCTTTAACGGTAATTAAATCAGGGTCTCCGGGTCCCACGCCGACAATATTAAGCAAAAAATTATTTATTATCATAACTTGTTATATTATTTTTTTATATTTTATATTATGATCTATACTTTAAATTAATTTAATTAAACTTTAATAATATTATTTCATTCTCTTCTATATTTATGCTATTTTTAGTTATTTTTTATTATTTTTATCATATAAATTTGATTTAAAGCTTTAAAATATGAGCTATAAGATATTGATTCTAAACGAGAAACATTTAAAGAAATTATTTCATATTTTATTTTGAATTTATTATTTTCTATAAATGACATTGCTTTGTTTAATGTATCAATCGTAACACAATTTACGACAATAACGCCGCTGTTTTTCAGCATATTAAAAGAATTATCTATAATATTACCTACAGATAGACCTCCTCCGCCTATAAAAATTGAATCCGGTTTAATATGCTCTTCCGTAAATTTATCTTTTAAATTATTGAAAATTGCAGGCATATCCCCTATAATAGGTTCAATATTAGGTCTTTTAAATTTTTTAATATTCTTTAACAAATTATTTATTTTTACTTTATTTTTATCTATAGAATAAATCATTCCTCCGACTGCAATAGCTGCAGCTTCAATACTAACGCTTCCGCTTCCGCATCCGGCATCTATCATAATGCTGTTTTTTTTGAGTTCCAGCATGCTTAATGCAACGGCTCTTATTTCTTTTTTTGTAGGTTCTCCATTGCCGTGAATAAAATTATCATCATTGATTCCTAATACATTAGCGCATTCTTTATTGTTATCGTAATTATTATAGTTATTGCTATTTAGAATACGCTCTAATATTACTATATTCTTTGTATGATTAAATTCTTCTAATATTTTTTTAATATTTGAATTTTCTAAGTTTTTATCTAATTTAATATTTAAAGACAATATTTTTTCGTTCTTAAGGCATAAATTGCTTAAAACATAAAATTTATAATAGCTTCCAAAACCCTTGTCAACTAAAATTTTAAAAATTGAATACGGATTATTAATTTCATCGGTGTATAAACCTATATTTTTAAATGTGTAAAGAGCTTTAAACAGATTAGAGACATTTCTTCCGTGAAGACTTATTATTTCAGAATCGGACATAGATATTTTAAGAGATGCAAAACCTTTTTGCATATAGCTTACCGTAGGAATTACTTCTATATATTTTTTTAGTTTTTCTTCGGTATTGTTAAATATAGCTCCTGCTATTCCAAAAAAATTAGGGTCGCCGTTAGCCAGAATTAATATATTTTTTTTAACTATATTTTCGTTTATATAATCTAATATAAATTTTATTTTGCTGCCGTAAAAAATTTGAGAACTTTTTAT
The DNA here is from genome assembly GCA_027365695.1 of Candidatus Acididesulfobacter sp. GTDB lineage: Bacteria > SZUA-79 > SZUA-79 > Acidulodesulfobacterales > Acidulodesulfobacteraceae > Acididesulfobacter. The sequence goes on from DAHXMB010000218.1 coordinate 11,644, forward strand.
TATATTGTTTTTATTTTTAATTTCTTTTAAAACAGGCTCGTCTTCTTTTCTTGCAAAAATAGAGTCAATATGGGCAACTTTTAATATTGACTGTTCTAAATTAATACTTGCGCCATAACATTTTGATATGCCTATTATGTAAATTTTATTCAGTTTCAAATATTTTATCTCCGTTATATGATAAAAGTATAATTTTGCATTTTATTATATCGTTATTTATTTTTTCTATATTTTTTTTAGCATTAAGAAGTATTTCATTAATAATTTCTTTTTTAACATTTTCGTTTTTTATGCTTGAAATATATAAAAATGCTTCCCTTGAAGTGTTTGAGTTTATAACTTTTTCGTATATTTCGCTTAAGCCTGATATTTCATTTTCTAAGGCATAATTCAGCTCTAGATTAGATGTATTATTATTTAAATTATTATCTACGTCGGTACTTTTTTTATTAACTATTAACTCTTCATCATGGTGATAAGTAAAACTTTCTGAAAGATTATTATCTATATTATAAGTATCAGTGTTTTTTTTATTATAATTATAATTATAATTTAAGTTATTATTATGATTTTTATAATTAAAATATTTTTTAATTATTTTTCCTATAAAATTAATGCTGAAAATATTAAAAATGATTTAAAAAATTATTTTAACGA
>DAHXMB010000224.1:0-2344 GCA_027365695.1 Candidatus Acididesulfobacter sp.
GATAATTTAACTATGAAAAAAAATTCTAATAAAAATCTGTCTATTATTCTCGGACTTATTTTTATTGCGGTGTCGGTTTTTATTATTTATAAGTCTATGAATATTAATCAAAGAGTTATATTACCAAAATATGCGCTTAAATTTAGTTCGCCTGCGATAAATTTTAGTCCTTCCGTTAAAATGCAGCATCCTAAGTCTTTTAGCAATAATACAGATAAACGGCTTTTGCCTGTCCATTCAAATAAATTTGCCAAACCCGATAATTTCAATAAAAAAATACATCTAAAGCCGCATCTAACGCCGCAGGCGCATACGACCGGCAATTATTCGTCTATTATATACAAACTGGATAAACAAATAGAGATAGCAAAATTAAAGCATGAACTTGCGCTTACAAAAGAGGGTAAAAATATTCAAAAAATGTCAAACGCTCAGACAATGCCAAATAATTTAGGTATCGGCATACTCCGGATGCTCCCGCAATATATAAATCCAAAGGGTTCAAAAATAAATAATATATCAAAATATTTTAAAAATTATAAACAAAATAATACAATAAGATTAAAAGGTGTTTCAAATGCAGCCGCAGATGTCGGCATAGGTAAATCTAATTTTGTCGTCCAAACAGGCAGCGAATTTGACGGCTATAAGGTTTTAAATATAGGTGATAGTTCCATAACTATTGTTAAAGACGGTAAAATAAAAAAATTATACATATCTTAATATAATATAGTTAAGACTTATGCTGCAATTATTAATATTGCATATGGTGATTTATATAATACAGGCGTTAATTAGAATATTGTATTTTAAAAATATTGAAATTAAAATTAAAAACCTTAATATTCTAAAATTTTTAAAATAAACAAAGCAAATATTATCACTGCAGCGGAAAGTATTACAAAATACAAAACAGAATAAACTGCTATACCGATTATCAAATAAGCCAGTAAAATTAATCTTTTAAATTTCTTTAAATCTTCCCCTCTTAAAATAATGCCTATAAATACACTCACAAATATATATATAACGGATTCAATTATAATTATATTTATATTAAACATCAGTAATTAATTCGGTAATTAATAAAGTTTATAATTTTAAAATTGTGCCTGTACTATTATAATTACATTGCGCTTTAGCAACGAGAAGTATATCAAATAATTATACGCCTAAAAATTTTGTATTTCTATAATTTAATGCTTCAAGTATTGATTCTTCATCAACTTCGTCTTTGCCGTCAATATCCGAAATTGTCCTTGCAACTTTTAATATTCTAAAATAACCGCGCGAAGATAATTTTAAACTTTCAGCCGCCGACTTATAAAAATTAAAAGTTTCTTCGGGTATATTTATAAATTCTTTTATTTCGGAACTTTTTATTGTAACGTTAAATTTTTTACCCATATTTTTAAATCTTTTATTTTGTATATCTGTTGCCTTATTTATTCTTCTTTGAACTTCCTTTGAACTTTCTTCAGAAATATTATTTGAAATAATATTTAAACTTTCAGAATAGACTTCCACGAATATATCAAATCTGTCAAGTATAGGACCAGACAGTTTATTGTAAAATTTGTAAATATCGGCGCCCGAACATCTGCATTCATGGCTCTGGTCTCCTAAATATCCGCATGAACAAGGATTCATTGCAGCAATGAGCATAAAATCGCACGGAAAAGAAACTAAAAATCTATTTCTTGATATATTGATAATTTTATCTTCCATAGGCTGCCTTAAACTGTCTAAAGTCTTTTTATTCATTTCTGAAAATTCGTCTATAAATAACACGCCGTTATGGGCAAGGCTTACGTCTCCCGGAACGGGATTAGCTCCGCCCCCCAATAATGCAGGTATTGTTGCGGAATAATGTACCGGCATAAACGGTCTTGAAGTTATCAGACCATTTTTAACATTAATTTTTTTATGTGAAAAACTGTAAATATTTGTTATTTCTATGGCTTCTTCGAGAGACAACGGAGGCAATATCCCTGCTGCGCTTTGTGCAATCATTGTTTTGCCGCTCCCGGGAGACCCTATCATAAGAATATTATGATGCCCTGCAACGGCTATTTCTATTGCTCTTTTAACTGTCGTATGTCCTTTTATATCTGAAAAATCCGGATAATAATTATTCGTATTAAATATTTCATTGCCGCTATTATTAATTATCTTATAATTATCAATTAATTTATTGCTATTATTACTACTGCCATTACTATTATTTTCAATATAAAATAAATCCTGTCTGCTTATTATTTCAGAATTTTGTTCTTCATTACTTAATAAAATATTGCCGCTATTATTATCATTATTGCTATTAATAATCAAATTATGTTTTTTA
>DAHXMB010000225.1:0-3956 GCA_027365695.1 Candidatus Acididesulfobacter sp.
GGCAATATACGATATGAAAACTTCGTGGATTCAAAAATTTTCAAAAAAAAAAATACAGGTGCATTTATTGACATTGAATCTTCTCTCTTAAACGATATTAACATAGAATTAGAAGAAAATATATACGGTATTTCTTATAAATTAAAAAAAATAGTAGACGGCGTAAAAAAAATAGCACTCTCAGACAGTAATGTTTTGATTACAGGAGAATCAGGAACAGGCAAAGAATTAGTTGCAAGATTAATTCATCAAAAATCAAAAAGAAATAAAAAAAATATTATACCGGTAAATTGCGGAGCGGTACCCGGAGAATTATTAGAAAGCGAATTATTCGGCTATAAAAAAGGTGCTTTTACCGGAGCATATGCCGATAAGCCCGGTAGATTTGAGCTGGCGAATCAATCCACAATTTTTCTTGACGAAATAGGAGATATGAATTTCAGCCTTCAGGTAAAGCTTTTAAGAGTGATACAGGAACATGAAATTGAACCCGTCGGTTCTATAAAACCGACAAAAGTAGACTGCAGAATCATTACGGCTACAAATAAAAATTTAGAAGAACTCGTCTCAAAAAAATTATTCAGGGAAGATCTATTTTACAGAATCAATGTAATACCTATATATATTTTGCCTTTAAGGGAAAGAAAACCTGATATAATTTTATTAATATACCATTTCTTGAAAAAATTATCTTCCGCAAAAAATAATTTAGTTTACGGTATGTCTGAAAATGCCGTAAAAATTCTTTTAAATTACGACTGGTTCGGCAATGTCAGAGAACTCGAAAATATTATAGAAATGCTTGTTGTTTTGAACGAAAAAGGCGTTATATCAGAAGATGAAATTCCCGATAAATATTTTAAAACCTCCGATATTAATAGAACTCACAATTTAGAAACTGGTTTAAATACAAATAAAAACGGTATTAACATAAATAATATAAAAAAAAAGACGGAAATCAAAACTGCTATATACAATTTAACATCAAATAATAATATAGGCGGCAAAATAAATAATCATAATAACAAGAATAATAATAATTTATTAAACTCGCTTGACTTAGGTATCAATCATATAAGCTTAAAGAACGAAGTTGAACAATTTGAATTAAACCTGATAATGCAAGCTTTAGAAATTTCTAACGGTGTAAAAGATAAAGCAGCAAAAATTTTAGGCATCAACAGAACGACTTTGATTGAAAAATTAAAAAGATACGGCAGTAATAATTTAAAATAAATAAATCAGAAAAAATAATTAAAAACATAATATAAAAATTTATTTATTTATTTATCTATCTATTACTATTATTAATTAATCCATTATATATTTATATATATAAATATATAATCTTTCAATAAAAAACATATAAAAATGAATAAAATAAATAATACTGAGTTGACACAAAAATTTGAACGACCTCAAAATAAAAAAACTAAATTTTTATTTTTATATGCTATATGTGCAGTTTTTATTTCTGTTTTTTATTTATTTGCTTTTATATCTATACATAAAGCATTTTCGGCAAACAATGTAGGCAATTCGCAGCGTAAAGCCGTTATTCTCTACAAAAAAGCTAAAGGTTACTATAAATCAAAACAATATCTTAAATCATGCAGTTTGTTAAAATTTATTCTCAATAATTACCCGCTTAATAAATTAAATAATGCCAAATCATATTTTTTACTCGGGAAAATTTACTTTTACGACAGCGATTTTTTAATTGCCAAATCGTATTTTCAGCACATTATTTTTAAATATCCCGATTATTCAAAAATATATTCAGTAGTTTATTATATGGCAAAATGCGATTTTAATCTTAAGAACATCAGACGTTCTATCCGAGATTTTAAATTTTTAGTAAAAAAAACTAAAGAAAAAATAAAAGCTGATAATAATTTGGACTATATGAAAAAATTAGATTTAAAATCATTAATTTATCTTGGAATGTCTTATACTGAAGCAAAAAAAAATAAAAATGCGGTAAAAATACTAAGCGGTAAAAACTTGCATCATATTTTTGATGCAGATATTTTTTTATTAACAAGGGGCAACAAATTTAATGAAATATACCTGAATTACCTTATTAATATTAAATCAGATTTTAAAAAAGCGCTTTTAGTTTTAAACATTAAAAATCTTTTTAAACCGGATAAAAAAGATTTATGCTATAAAAATTATTTTGAAGGATTAATTTTTTTAAAACTGAAAAAATATGCTTTTGCCTCAAAAGATTTTCGCAATAGTTTAAAAGTTTGCGGAACGTATTATTATCATAATATATCAATACTAAAATACGGAGAATCTTTGATTGGGGAAAACAAAACAAAAGCAGGTCTAAAATTAATTAATTTTGAAGCTGAGAATATAAACTACCCTTCTATTCAAATATCAGCTCTAAAATATTTATTTAAATATTATTCTGCAAAAAATAATTATAGTAAAAGTCTTAACTATTTAAGCCGAATTCTATTTAATTTTCAGACCCGTCTAAAAAATAAGAAAAAATATCTGAAAACAGCCTCAAAATTATTATACACGGCAATAAACAATGATTTTTCTAAACATCAATATAACAAAGCTATAAAAATATACGAACGCAAATCATTTTTAATTGGGAAAAATAATTTAAATCCTAATATATATTATATGCTTTCTAAAATAGAATTTAATAAAGGAAATCTAAAAAAAGCTATATATTATGCCGATAAATATTACAACAACAAAACCGATACCAATTCATTATATTATTTAGCTAATATTTATTACAAAGCAAAAAAATATAAACATTCGCTAAAATTAGCGAATATGCTTAAATTGCCTCTAATTAAAAATAAAATTTTGTTTAATAAAGTGTTAAATCTTAAAATTAAAGATAATAAAAAATTAGGGTTTGGAAAAGATACGTTAAACATTCTTAAAGAAAATTTAAACAGGCTTAAAGGAAAAGAATATGTTAAAACATTATACCGGTTAGCCGAAGATGATTATGGCGCAGGCTTAATAAATAAATCTTTGCATTCTTTCAATATTATAATAAAAAATAATTATGCAAAAAAAGAGTCTGATATTTTAGACTCGAGTTTTTATTATACCGGCATTATTTATTATAAATTAAAAGAATTTAAAAACGCATTGTCTGATTTTAAAAATGCTTACAAACTGCAGCCTGCAGGAAAACATTTTCAATATGAGCTGTCTCAGATAGGCTATATTTATTTAAAAAACAAAAATTATAAAAATGCGCTTAGATATTACGGAAAATTAGAAAAAAACGGAAGTTCTTCATTTTATAAAAATCTATCTAAATCTATGGTGCAGGCAATTAAATTAAAAAATTATTAATTATTTTTTTAAATTCACTTTAACGACAAAATAAAAGGTCTCGTAAATTTAGAATAAATCAAAACATCGTTTATATCCATATTTTTAATTTCATCGGCATTCATTAGCGGATATAACCCCGAAGCCACGGGAGTCTCTCTTTTACGGATTATTCCGAGAGCATTTAAAATATTATCAATTTTATTACTATAATTATCATAATTATAGTAATCTGCATTATTAATATTAATTTTGTTTTGGTAATGATTGTTATAATAATTATCAGCGCCCATATTAAATTTTTCTTTATGCAAAATGTATTTTTGACCCATTTTTTCCGAATAACGCTTGGCAGTATCAATACCGACATTGCCCATTACGATATGAGTCCCGATATTTGAATCTATCAGCGAAATATCTCCGTATTTATTTTTTAAAAATGAAATATCTTGTAAACTAATACAGACTCCGGTTCCTGTTTTTCTTAAATTTGCAAGCTCTATATCAAAATTATTTATATTTAAAACAGGGAATTCATCTAAATATATAAAAATATCCTTAAAAGCGTGACCAAAATCACAATCGGCATTAATAAAATCTTCGGTTAAATTTTTATATTTATTATTATTTAAGTT
>DAHXMB010000231.1:0-4943 GCA_027365695.1 Candidatus Acididesulfobacter sp.
TATAAAAGAATCTACAACCATTATTTTATCGTAGTTTTCAAGTAGATTGACAGATATATCTTCCCAAGACATGATTGCTTTATATGCATTTTCGGCTCTTTTAAAGTGCATATTTAAAGTTTGTATTGTATCTTTTAGCATAATTCTACCCTTTCAATTTTTGCTGAAGCAAAAATAGGATTAATAAAGTTGCCGGTGCCATTTTTTGCAAAAGAGCTAATGATTAAATCAACTTTTCTAGGATTGACAAGCCTTTCATATTCGGCTAAAAATTTTATTTTATTTGCATATTCAACATTGTTTTCTATTTCAATTAACAAATCTATATCCCCGCCTCTTTTATTGTCATAAACCCTACTGCCGAAAAGGTAAACTTTAGCGTTGTTGCCGTAATATTTTTTAGTTAATTTTATTATAGTCTCTTTTTCCTGCTCAGTAAGTCTCATCTTATGTTATTCTCCTTTATTATCAATATTACTTTTTACTTTACATTAGTTTGCTTCACACTAATTTACTTATAATATATTTATAGTCTCTCTTTAAGTTAGAATTTGTTATATCATGCCCAAAATTGCCGATAGAGATTATCAAAAGTGCTTTAATGTTTTAAAAAGACTGAATTCCTGCCTGCGCAGGAATGACACCCAACGGGTGAAACGATAAATCTTCGCAAAGTTATTCCCGCGAAAGCGGGTACGCTTTAAAGCCGTCGGCATTTAGACGGCTCATCCAGAAAAATAATTTTCTATCGGCAATTTTGCGGATAGCTGATCGCAGATATTATTCTGTTGACTTTATTATTACCATGCGCTAAACCCCTATCCGATTTATTTTATCTCCCACTCCTGATTGAATTTCTAAACAATTAAAAAAATTATTGCTTGTTTTTATGTTTTTTAAAACATATATGAAATACATCGGAACAGTTTTTGTTATTTTCAGTTTATATTTAATATTTATGTTTAGTTTAGTTTAGTTTATTATATGTTTAATATTTTTTGAAATTTATTCAATTAATAAAATAAATATGTATTTAATATATATTTATTGATATAAATAATCAAGTTCTGCATAATAGAAATTACAGCGGATAAAAACTGGCAAATGCAAGAGGGAGTGGAAGATAAAATAAATCGGATAGCTATTGACAAAAGTAAAAAACAATGATTTAATATAATATTATTATTTTAATAAAGTATATTAATGCAAAATATTAAGACAATTATAGCTGTTAATATTATTTGATAAAATACTTAATTAAACAATACTAACACGCCTTAAGAAAGAATACGAAATTTTAGTCTGAACATTGGAGAGCAGTTTATATATTTCATATCATTACAAAAAACGATATTTATATACGTCTTGGCTACTTGACTTATAATTTTCTTACGGCGCTTTATCTGATTTGATTTGCGGTAAAACTTTTTTAAAAAATTTTAACTTCATTATATTGAACCATGTTAGATTTTAAAGATATCGGCGGCGTTATTTTAATAATTTTAGTCGCTATGGGTTCTATTTTTATAGGAAATATACTAAACATAATATTTTTTAGATTTTACTCTTATGCGGTTAAAAACGTTTCTAACGCGGATTTAATTTCTAAACACTTAAAGTCTTTTTTTAGGCTTTTAATTATTGTCTTTATATTTTCCATCATTATTCCCTTTCTGCATTTTCATAATCCTGCAACGAACGGTATTTTACTTAGACTCATAATTATTGCTTATATAGGAATTTTTGCTTTTGCGTGTATTAAATCCACCTATATTATAGAAGAGTTAATAATTAGGAAATATAATATAAAAGAACAGGATAATTTAGATGCCCGCAAAATTAACACGCAGGCCAAATTTCTTAAAAAAATTCTGATCATCGTTATAGTCTTGATAGCCTTATCGTTTATATTAATGCAATTTAGCGCGGTTAAAGAAATAGGAACAACTATACTTGCCTCCGCCGGAATTATAAGCGTGATTATCGGGTTTGCCGCACAAAAAACGCTCAATTTATTTTTAGCCGGTCTTCAAATAGCGGTTACGCAACCTATCAAGATAGACGACGTGCTTATTATAAACGGAGAGTGGGGTCGCGTGGAGGAAATTTCCTTGACCTACGTCGTATTAAAAATATGGGATTTAAGGCGGCTTGTTATTCCCATAAACTACTTTGTAGAAAATACCTTTCAAAATTGGACGAGGAATTCGGCAAATCTTTTAGGCACCGTATTTTTGTATGTAGATTATAGCGTTAACGCTGACGATATCAGGCAAGAATTGTTAGTCTTACTGGAATCCACGGATTTATGGGATAAACAGGTTTCAGGACTTCAGGTTACTAATGCCACGGAACACGCGTTAGAATTAAGGGCGCTTATGAGTGCAGCAGATTCATCTAAATTGTGGAATTTAAGATGCTTTATCAGAGAAGAACTTATAGAATTCATCGGCAATAAATATCCCCAATCTTTACCCAGAACCAGAAATAAATTAATAAAATGATAATAAATTTCAATATCTTTTATTGTATTTGTATTATATATCTTAACTCACCGTTAGAAACTTGAAAATCAACTTCAAGTTATTGTATAATTTAGATGTTGAACAAATAAAAACAATAACAAGATGAAATTAGCATAGAATAAAAACCTGCAAATACAAGAGAAAGTGAAAGTCTTAATCTATAGAAATTATCAATGATATTTCAATGATAAGCAATGAGGCTAATTTACATTTATTATTGATTAATATCAATATAGAAACTATCAATGATATTTCAATGATAAGCAATACCTGATGAGCCGTCTAAATGCCGACGGCTATAAAACACTGCATGCTTTCCTTCGGAATGACTGCATATAACTGTTGAAACTATAAATCCTCTCTAATCTAAGTCATTCCCGCATAGACAGGAAAGTTCTGAAGATAGAAACTCACACCGTTTCTGTTCACGAGGCTATAAGCCATATAAACCCTTGCCGTTTATGGCAAAGCGGTCATCCGAAAAATAAATTTCTATGGAAGAATTAAAAGAAAGATAAAATAAATCAGATAGCTGATACCTTAAAAAGTAGGGAAAGATAAATGGCTTAATTATAAAATTTAATTCTAAATTACAATTTTGTTAAACCAACTTCACTATAATTACCAGCAACATATTTATATTACTATATTTATGGGGCAGCAAAAATGTCTATGAGGACTACAAAATAAAAAATAAAATGTAATAATATCAATGGGTTATAATTTTAGAACAATAAAAGTTGTGAAGTTGGGTTAATAAAAAAGTTGAATAAATGATTATAAAAAATAATTTAACGACAATTTAAATGATAAAAAAAATACTAAATAACCGATAAAAAATCCCCGCTTATGTTTTGAAGAAATTTATTTTGCAATAATGGCAATTTTTGATTGCAAAACGATTGTAAAAATGGTAAATAGATATTATGTTCAATATTAACATAATTTACGCCTTAATAAAAATTAAATTTTAAAAATATATTTATAATTATTTCATTCAATATTTCATTCAATGGTCAAATGAAAATAAAATCAGAAGATTTTTTCGTGAAAGAGGGCGATAAAGTTGACTTGTCAAAATGGTCTTCTTATATTGAACCTCCGTATAAATCCAATAAGAAATACAAAAAACTGCTGGAAGACCATGTATCACAGCTAAGTGAGCTGCAGCATATTCACTATGCATGCGGGAAGCATGCAATATTATTAATTTTTCAAGCTATGGACGCCGCAGGCAAAGACGGTGCTATCAGACATGTAATGTCTGGAATTAATCCGCAAGGATGTCAGGTTTTCAGTTTCAAATCTCCCAGCGCGTTAGAGCTGCAGCATGATTTTCTTTGGCGTACTACGCGTAATTTACCTGAACGGGGACGCATAGGTATTTTCAATCGGTCGTATTACGAGGAAGTTTTAATAGTACGTGTGCATCCCGATATGCTAATTAATGAATCAATTTCCGATAATCCTAAAACTGATACTAAGATATGGCATAAACGCTATCGTTCTATAAATGATATGGAAAAGCATCTTTATATTAACGGTACACATATTATAAAATTTTTTCTCCATTTATCTAAAGAAGAGCAGCGCAAACGTTTTCTGGCACGAATAGACGAACCGGATAAAAACTGGAAATTCAGTATGGCAGACATCAAAGAGCGGGAATTTTGGGATTCTTATATGAATGCCTACGAAGAATGTCTAAGTAATACCAGTACAAAAAAATCACCGTGGTATATTGTTCCTGCCGATGATAAACAGACGGCCAGACTGGTTGTATCTCAAATACTTCTTGATACTATGAAAGGACTTAAAATGTATTATCCTAAAGTAAGCGAGGAACGACGGGCTGAATTACAGCTAATTCGAAAAGAACTTGCGAAGTAGTATATATTCGTCTACTTATCCTGCAATGTAACAAAAAAATAAGCTCTCCTGATCGAATTTATAGGTAGTTAAAAACCTTAATTATTTTAAAATCTTTTAATCTTTTAATTCAATCTCTTAATGATGCGATTAATCTTTTAGGCTTTAGCAAAAGATTAATCGCATCTTCTATATTTCCTATTATAATATCGCAATGAAGCGCTGCTTTTAAAGAAAGTCCTTCTACCCCCATAATGCCTATACCTATAAAGCCTTGCTTAAACATAGAGTGATCATTATATCCATTTCCTATAACAACAGTTTCGGAATAACTTAATCTATAAACTATATCTTTTTTCTTTTCGGCAGAATTTTCTCCTTTTATAATATATAATTTACATTTAATTAAATCTTTTACCGATTCTGAAGCTGTTCCGAATGTATCCGATGTTATTATATAAATATTGACCTTTTTGATATGAACGGAACAATTGCGGAAGACGGCATAATTAGAGATTCGGTTATACAATTATTAAATGAATTATCTAA
>DAHXMB010000236.1:0-4736 GCA_027365695.1 Candidatus Acididesulfobacter sp.
ATGCTGAATTAAGTTTGTAAACTTATATCCGCTCACGTTTATCATGGATTGCAACGTAGATAGTCTATCCGTCGGCGCATTTTAAACGGGACTCCCAAGTTGCAATCAACGGTAAAACTTATACGGCAATAATGCTGCATTATGAACATATGCCTAAATCACAGGTTATAGCCATTTCAAAATACCTCAAATCGCTTAAATAAATAAATAAAATTTATGATATCCTCCGTGTTACATGAAATCTATCATATTATATTATAGGAGTTGCTCCGGGCGATGCATAGGAATGAAGACCCGGCAAAAGTATGTCAACTCCTAAATAAGCAAAAACCAGAACGAGAAATCCTATAACGGCTATCCACGCCATTCTTTTTTCAGTCCAGCCTTTTGTAATTTTTGCATGGAGAAAAAGAGCATAGATAAGCCATGTTATTAAAGCCCATGTTTCTTTAGGGTCCCAACTCCAGTAGCCCCCCCACGCATTGTCAGCCCATGCTGCGCCTATAACATTTCCTATGGTATCAAAAAGAAATCCAAAAATAATGACTTGATAAATAGCGTCGTCTAAAATATTACTTGAAGGAATAAGTTTTAAAAATCTGTTTTCTCTTTTTTGAGGATTATTTTCTTTATTAAATTTTATCAGGAAAAGCACACCTAATCCGCAAGAAGCCGCAAAAGCACCGTAAGCAAGAAAAAGCGCTATAATATGATAAAGCAGCCAGTAACTCTTTAAAGCCGGAAGTCCGGGCTCAATTATGCTGGAAGCAAGCGGTGAAAAAGTTGCAAACATTAAAGAGGCGCCTGCAATGAATGTTATAATCAAACCCAATGCATCAACGTCGTAAAAAATCCTTAACACAATAAAACCTAAGATAATGACGTATGAAAAAAATACGAGGGAATCATAAAGATCCACTAAAGGAGGCATATCTATGCCGATTTTATAAGAATAGAGCCATCTTATGGCAAAGGCAAAAGTTTGGAGAGCTACAGTCAGTATTAAGACGGCTAACGATATTTTTGCAAATGTTTTTTTGCCGCTTAATACATAAATTAGATAACCTGCAAAAGATAAAAGAGTTAAAAAAAATGAAATAGCAAAGTACAGAGAACCGTCTAAACTTGAAATATTTGCATGAACCATTTTAAATCTCCTTATAAATAAACTTAAATATCGTTTTTAAATTCGGTTATTGTTTTGTCAATTTTATCGTAATATGAAATTAATTTTTTATGGGAACCCGCTAAAATTTCCACTATACTTCCTTCTCTATTTTCTGCAGGGTAAATTTTCATTCGTATTGTTTTATAGTTAAAATAAAAAGAAAAAAATAATGAAATAATCATTATTATAGAGCCTGTCCAGATAATCCATGTATATGCATTGTTAGCTATTTCTAAACCGCTGTAATGATATACTTTTACTCCTGCGAATATAAAAGCAAGTCTTTTTTTATATACCGCAAATATTAAAGGCAATTTATGCGCCCCCGTTATGCCCTGATGCTCGAAAAAACTAATGTTTTTAAAGTGTTTTTTGTTTTTATATAAAGATATATAAAAAGGGATTTCATTTGCGCCAGGGTTTTTTAACGGATTAAATTTAAATTCTAAACTATTTATTCCCGTATTATACAATATTCCCGGTTCGGCAAATACCGCATGCTTTTTGTAATGAGTATCTTTTAAATTTATCAAAAGCAATCTGGCGGCTGAAGGCAAATAGTGTCCGTAGCTTACCTGATACATAGTGAGTCCGTCATACGTAAGAGGGTGATTTACCCGTATAGATTTCGTAAGTATTATTTTATGCTTTTTGATTATACTTATTTTGCTGATGTAAGCCTCAGGCATTCCATCTTTATAATATTTTGTCGTATATCTATCAAGTTTTATTTTAAACGGCAATCTAACGGGCTTTCCGTTTCTGTTTTTATCGCTCAGTAGATATGAATAGTGTGTTGACAGCCCTTCATTAATATTTACATAAGATCTAAAGCCGTAAGCAATATTTAAAATTACGCCGACTATTATAACGATTATTCCTAAGTGAACCGCATAGGGCGATAAACGGAATATTCCGTTTTTAGAGAAATACAGTTCAAATTGTTTACCGTCTGATTTTTCCTCAGGTTTGCCGAATTTTTTTGAAAATATGTTTTTTGCTTTAAACAATACTTCATTCTGGTTTTTTGAAGAATTAAAATTATAATATTTTGTTTTCTTAGATTTATTTTCTTTAGCGCCGTTTAAAGAAATATTTGGAAATGACGGATCTGGGTCAAAAATAATTTTAAGAGTTTTAGGTAATCTTTCTACGGAGCATACAATTAAATTGACTGCAAATAGCCCGCATAGAGCTATAAAATACCATGAATGATAAACATTTAAAAAACCAAGCCGGTAAAGTATTTTAAAAACTGTAGCGCCATATACTGTTTTATATACCGCTAAAGGATCGCCCTGGTCTATTATAGTGCCGATTACGGATACTATTGAAATTAAAATAAATAAAACCATAGCTAATTTTACAGAAGAAAAAAACTTTTTTAGTTTTGATAAAATAATGATTATAAGTTTCATGTCTTACCTCAATTGTTAGTTATTAGATTGAGCTGCATTATAAGCGGAAAAATAAATTTTTTTATTTATTAATGAAATTTAAACCTATAATCGCTTAATCGCTGCACGTCTAATAATTAAGAAAATAATTAATTAAAAAATAATAAATATAGGGTAAATATGTGGATTGTTATTTAGATTTATTAATTTTATTAAACTCGTAGTTTAAAAAACCTTTATCCAATTTCTTGTTATGTAAATATTTTGCATTCATAAATAATCCCCTTTTTTATATAATTACGTTAATTTTTGATTTGCGTGTCCCACAACCGGTCTAACTCTCTCTAATTAACTTAAAATTTTGCCTCTTATTTTATTCTAATCAATTTAGGATACTGATACAAATGCCAACAACCGTCATACGTATGTATTATAATAATACACGGTCATATAACTTAAACCCATATCTTAAACTTAAGACATAAAAGAATGGCGTAATTAGATAAAATTATGGCGTATTTATTAAAGTCACTAATAAACCAAAGTTACTAATAAACATCATTGTTATTAATTAATAAACCATGTTTACTGCGTGCAAGACTAAGATTGGCTATTAACTAAATAAGGCGGTTTTGAGGGGGATGAGGTATATCGGAAGAAAAATGTTTACTGTATATCTTTCCTGTAAATGAGATTGTTTTAATAAAACTACTATAATCAAATGACGCAAGGTAATAAGCGGTAGGTAAATTCTGACATTCTACACAAGTTACGTCAGATTGCAAATTTAACTTATTGGAATGCCGTGGATTGATTTTTGATGGAAATAGCAAGAAATCTGCTTTTTCCATCTCTTTTACAGGCTTTCCTATTGTCTGCCCCATCTGCATAGACATTCCGACTTGCATTGGGGTCATTATCATTGGAGCATTAAACATATAGCTTATTTCGGTAGCTCCGATTAGATAAAAAATCGCAACAGCGGCAAGAGGAAAAAATAGAAAAACCCTATATTTTTTATTCAAAAAACATTTATTCATTTTTTTATATACATATACATTATAGCGAGAGAATACCACTTATAATAGGTAATGTCAATCTATTTTTATATAATGTCATTAACTATGATAACACCTAATTATCAATTATCAATGATATTTTTCACAGCTATTTAGAAAAAGATATTTCTTATAGAAGTTTTATAGACATGCATTCTCCGCAAAAAGCTTTTTTAGTAAATTTAAATTTAAAATCTCAAATAAATGTTAATAATATTACTGTGCTTTTTATTCCGTTTTATTTAGACAATTATATAATAAAATTAATACTTGACAATATGCTATTATATGCATACAATAATAACATACAAGTAAATGCGTATAAAGGAGAAATTAATATGCGTACGACATTAAACATACCTGATGATTTAATTAATGAAGTGCAAAAAATTTCCGGAGAAAAATCAAAAACAAAAGCTATTGTTAAAACTATGCAGGAATATATTAAACAAAAGCAAAAGCTTGAACTTCTTTCTTTAAAAGGCAAAATTAATATAGATTATGATTGGGAAAAAGAAGAAGAACTGGAATTAAATTCTCAATTTAACAGATAGATAGAGGAAAATTTTTTGAAAAATAAACATCAATATATATTGGTAGATACAAACATTTGGATTGATTTTTTTAAGAAAAATTCACCGATAAGCGATAATCTTGAACTACTTATCACTAAAGATTTAGTTAAAATGTGCGGAGTGGTACTGTTTGAAATTTTACAAGGAATTAAATCGGATGCCGAAAAATTAAAAGTGCAGGGAACTTTATTAAATTTACCGTACATTGAAATGAACGCTAATACATGGCAAAAGTCGGCCTATATTTCTTCATCCCTTAAACATAACGGTTATACTATTCCATTTTCAGATATTTTAATTGGAGCTTTAGCAATAGAAAATAATCTTGCTGTTTTCACTCTTGATAAACATTTTAAGCTAATCTCAGAGGTTAAAATTTATAATTAGGATATATTAGAAGTCATAGACCCCACGCCTAAAGGTGGGGCTTGTAAAAGCCCGCTATGATTAGGAGGATTAAATTGTATTTAATCAGCAGTTGTTTTAGTCATGATACCCGTGGATGCTCCTCAAGTTTACGGCTCTATCGTCCGTTTTT
>DAHXMB010000238.1:0-5207 GCA_027365695.1 Candidatus Acididesulfobacter sp.
TATTAAAAACTCAAATATCGGTTTTATATCGGTTTTGTAATTTTTCTTGAGCCTATGATATAAATAAAAAAATGTCAAATGAAGATGATGATAATTTGTTAATATCTTTAAATGGTTTAGCATCTGCATTTCATACTTTAGGCAATATAACCAATGCAATTAAATTCAGTAGCGAAGCTATTAAAATTGGCGAAGATTTAAAGGGTAAATTAGGAGAAGAGTTTACTCCTGATATGGCTCATAGTTTAACAAATTCTTATAATATCAAAGGTCTTGCTTTATCTGATACAGTAGATTTTAAAAACTCAGTTGTAGAATTTGAAAAGGCTATTAAAATCCTTGAAGATTTAAAGAGCAAATTAGGCGAAAAATTTACTCTATCTATGGCTAATAGTTTGGCTGGTTCTTACAATAACATTGGCAAAGCTTTATATAATATAGGTTTTAATATAAAACTTATTGAAGATGAAGATCATAACAAAGCAGTTGAAGATTTTAATAACGCTGTTGTTGAATTTGAAAAAGCTATTAAAATCTTTGAAGATTTAAAGAAAAAACCAGGCGAAGAGTTTACTCCTGATATGGCTCTTAGTTCGGCAATTTATTATAACAGCAATGGTGCTGCTTTATCTATTATAGGAGATTATACCAAAACAGTTGAAGAATATAAAAAAGCCGCTATAGAATACGGGAAGGCTATTAAAATCCTTGAAGATTTAAAGAAAAAACCAGGCGAAGAGTTTACTCCAGTTATGGCTCATAGTTTGGCAGTTGCTTTAACTAACAAAGGTCATAATTTATTTAATATAAACGATAATACCAAAGCCATTAATGAAAACGATAAGGCTATTAAAATCCTTGAAGATTTAAAGAATAAATTAGGCGAAGAGTTTACCACAGATATGGCTTATAGCTTAGCAGTGTCTTTTTCCAAAAAAGGTTATTATTTATCTGAAGACTATTATCCTGACGACATTGAAAAAAACAAAGAATATAAAAAAGCCGCTAAAGAATATGATAATGCTATTAAAATCATGGAATATTTAAGAACCAAATTAGAGAAAGAGTTTACTCCTGATATGGCTGATAGCTTGATATTGTTTTACTATAGCAAAGGTACTGTGTTGTTTGATATTCAAAAATTTGAAGAAGCATTAGAATCAATAAATAACGCATTACGGTTAGATCCAAATAATAAACAATTTATTGCCTTTAAAAATCAAATTAAAAAAATATAAAAAATGATTAAATTAAGTGAAAATTAAGTAAATTATAAAACTATAAATTCAATAAACTTAAAAAATTTAGATTATTCCTTTTTAATATAATATTTTACTATTAATTAGAATATGAAATTTATCTGAAAATGCCATAAAATTATTAATGTCTTAACCTATGGATTATACAAATAACTTTAATAAAAAGTAGTATCACATCTGTATAATACCTATACGACCAAAATATGTTTTTAGATAAAGTCTTATTATATGCGAATGTATTTGCGATATTAAATTAACGGGTGCTGATAAATTCTTATAAACTCCTAAAATAAACAAAATGACAAACATTATTAACGAATATAAAGATAATAAATGCGCAAGTAAAACTTGCTCGGCAGAAATAGCCGATAAAAAATTAATCATATTTGACTGGGACGGCACTTTGGTTAATTCAAACGAGCAATGTTTTGAAGCATGCAAGGTCGTGTTTGACGAATGCAAAATTCCATTAGATAAAACAACATTTCTGGAATTTGATTCAAATCCTCAAAAAAATATACTCAAAGATTATGGACTTGAAAAATATAGACCTCTTTACAATGAAATATTTTTTGGACTTTGCAAACAAACACCCATTCCTTTAAATAATCACGCTAAAGAGGTTATATTGCAATTAAGAAAAGAGGGTAAGAAAGTAGCCATTGCCACAAACGGTCCAGCAGATTTCGTACAAGATATGATTAAGTCTTTAGAGTATGACACACTCTTTGATTGCATTGTAGGAATTGATAAAGACATAAAACTAAAACCGGCGCCAGATATGCTTTACCGTGTTATAGATAATCTTAGTATGAAAAAAACAGAAGCGGTCTATATAGGCGATGCTCCAAGAGATATAGAATGCGCTAAAAATGCAGGGGTTGTTTCCATTGCCTTCACAGGCGGCTCTTTTGGTTATTCCATTCTTAAAGAATCTGATCCTGATTATATAATTAACGATATTGAAGAAATTATAAATTATGCGGCAAATTAGCAAGTCTATTTTAATTTATTACTCGAATTTTCGCAAAATATACATAAAAAAATAAAGGCGAACTTCTTCATTATGATTTGTGATATATTTTAATTGTAATTTTATCTATGTTTATTGCTGGAGACCGTTTAAAGTTTCGTGTTAGTATAAAAGAAAGTAGATAGATAAAAAAATTGACAAGTAGGAGCAGATAGTAATTTAATATTAACCGGAATACGCAATTTTATTATTAATGATTATAAGTAATTAAATATATGAGACCTATAATGAAATCAACAAATCAGAATTTTAATAATCAGGAATATAAAATCCCGATAGTAATTGGGGCTGTGGGACACAGAGATATAGATTTAAAAAATCCGCAGCTTTACGAAGATTTTATTATAGATTTAATAGATAAAATTTCAAAAAACGAAAACTACAAAGGTACGCCGTTAATAGCCTTATCCGCATTGGCAAAAGGAGCCGACCGTATATTTGCAAGAGGAGTTTTAATGGCCAAAATAGAAAAAAATATAGATATAGATCTATATTGCCCGTTGCCGTTAGAAAAAAATATTTATATAGAATATCTTAAAGCCGACGGGTATCCTTGCGATGAAAATATTAAACCTAATGCAGATACAGAATGCGAAAGGAATTCAATAGAAGAATTTGAATATATTTTAAAAAAATCAAAAAGATATTATTTTTGCGGATATAATAAAAATATTAACGAGGAACAATTATATTCAGGCAATAAATTTAACAACGCTCTTCTTGAAGAGCAGTTTGCAAGAACGACTAAATTTATTGCTGATTCATCAAATATAATGCTTGTGTTCTGGGACGGAAATAAAACAAACGCAAAAGGAGGAACCTATTTTTCTTTAGCTTATAAATTAAGTTGTCTGGACGATGCTCTTGTACACGATGTTGCAAAAGATTTAGATTTAAACGAAATAGAATATCTTCAGGAAAAGTACCTCATTAATTTAAAAAGCAATATATTGCATATTCTCACAGAACGCAAACAATGCAGAGACTTATCTGATAATGTCCCCTATAAAGAAATAGATTTAGACAAACCATCTTTAGAACAAACAGGCGATTTTAAACATTACAATAATTTAAACAAAGAAATAAATTTAGATTTTCTTGACAAATATCAAAAAAATAAGAGTTATGCTTTTACGCAGCACACTATAAATCCAATAAAATTTATTATAAGCGCTAATGATAAAATTAATAATTTTAACGAACGGGATATATCACCCGCAATTGCCAATATCAATTCCGAAATAAATAATCTTAACGAAAAAGATATAGAAGAAATTAAAAAAGTCAAAGAAGATAACTTTAAAAAAGACAATAACGATTTTGGTATAATTGTTAATATGTTTTCAGTTTTTGACCATTTAGCCTTAAAGCATCAAAAAAAATACAGAACAAACCTAAGGGTTGTTTTATCTTTAGGCATTTTAATCACTATTTTGATACTTTTGTTTTATCATTTGGCTTTAAGTCCTTATATGCCGTTAGCTATTATTATAACATTTTCTTTCATTTCACTGGCTTATTTTTTTTATAATAAATTCATAAATCCTTTAGACGATGCTGCAAAATACATACACTATAGGGTTGCGGCTGAACTTTTAAGATTACAGTATTACTTTAATATATTAAATATAGATAAATCAGTCACAAGTTATTATTCGGATATAATAGAAGAAGATATGAAATGGGTGTTTCACATATTAAAAACGGCACACTTCTTAAATTATACATATAAAAAAAATATAGAGGAAGATGATTTAAATTTTGTAATTAAAAACTGGATTAACTATCAGAAAGATAAATATTTTGATAAAAAAATCAAAATTGAGTCTAAAACAAAAATGAAATTTAAAATAATTCAGAAAACTTCCATAGTTTTCTTTTTTTTAATGATATTATCTTTAGCTGTATTCGATAAATTCTATATAAAATATAATATAATTCAAGGTGTTTTAATATTATCAAACATAATGTTCATACTCTACCTTAATTTCAGAGGCTATTTTGAAGACTCAAGGGCCGATAAATTGATACCGCAGTATAATAAGATGAAAACAACATATAGCAGTATAGGTTCGGAAATATATAGGATATCTCAAGATAAAAAAATAGATAAGAAAATAAAAGATAAAAAAATAAAAACTTTAATCTATATTTTAGGCAAAGAATCCGTAAACGAAAATAAATCCTGGGCGCAATACGAAAACTCAAGATCAAAGGGCTTTAAATTATGAATCTTATAGATCCTCAAAACGAACCTATAATAAAAAAAATATTTGATTCCAAAGCATATGGTGTCTATAGAAAAAAATACCCCACGCTTTTAAGGAAACCTTTTCCCAATGAAATAGGAAACACTCTTAATACATATATTAAAAACAACATAGAATCTTCTTCGGTTATAACTGCTGACTCTATTATAGCAAGAAATGAAATTCCGTTAGAAAATAATTATAACGAATGGGTCATTCCGTATCAAGATGCTATAAAAGATTACGGCAAAAAAGAAATAGATTCGCTTTCTTTTAATTTCACCCAATTATATAAAAGACAAACTATTAAGGCTATTAAGCTAACCGGTCTACTTTTAAAATTATTAAATTTTCAAGACGTAATTTTTATTAAAGTGCCGTGGTCTAGTGAACCCATGTCCGGACGCTCAGGCGACTATTTAACGGATTCAGGCTATATTATTTCCGCTGAATTTATAAATACTTACGAATTAATACAAGAACCTCAAAAAGATACGGATGAGGTTTTAAATAGCATTTGAAATTAAATTAATTATGAGGTAAATCATTATGCCAGAAAACAAATCCAAACCAATTAAGCAAGTTTTTTTCAGTTACGGTCACGACGATAATAGGGAAATGGTCGATAAGTTGCTTGCTGACTTAAAATTAAACGGCTATAGAGTT
>DAHXMB010000239.1:0-7317 GCA_027365695.1 Candidatus Acididesulfobacter sp.
TAGTTTGAAATTTATTTACGATTATAAAAATTTTAAAATATCATATCTTTCTATTCAAAATTTAGAAGGCGCAGATAAAGAAATTAACAGGTTGATTGTTATGAAAGATTATCAAGGCGCAATAAAATTATCTAATGAAATATTAAATGTCGATAAATATAATATAAAGGCGTTCAGGAAGCTAATCGAAATAAGAGATATTATGAGTAATTTAAACAATTAAATAAACAACGAGATAATATTATAACCCAAAATTGCCGATAGAAACAGTTAAAATGGCTTTAAAGTTATATGAACACTGGATTCCCGCCTTCGCGGGAATGACTCCCGTTGTGTGAAAACTTAAAAACTTGCAAAGTAATTCCCGCGAAGGCGTGAATCCAGAAAAATAATTTTCTATCGGCAATTTTGGGTATAAAGAAAATATCATAATAAAAAATTTAAACAAAATAATTTTTTAGGTTTTTATTGTAATTATTTTATATTTTAATTTACAAGTCAGGTTATCTTAATGATGTTTTAAAATAAATTAATTATTTTTTTAAATAAAGTATGGAAATGATAACTTCAAATAAAGAAACTTTAACAGAAATAGAATATTTACAAAGAAAGTTAAAAGAAAAAGATGCCCAGGTATTATTTTATAAAACGGCAATTAAAAATTTTTATAAGCACAATAAAGGCTTAAAGTTATATTCAAATTCAAATGAAATATATAATATATGGATTAAGTTAAATGAACTTGATGAATTTGAACTTGAACAACAAAAAAAATATAAGTTTAATTATGCGCCGCTTATTAGCATAATTATGCCTGTTTATAACCCGCCTGAAGATATATTAAAAGAAGCAATTAACTCGGTAATTAACCAAATATATCCAAACTGGGAACTTTGCATCGCGGACGACGCTTCAACAAAACCGTATGTAAAAGATATACTTGAATACTATAAAGATAATAACAAAAGAATAAAAGTCATATATCGGAACGAAAACGGTCATATTTCAAAAGCGTCAAACAGCGCTCTCGAGCTGGCATCAGGAGATTATATCGCTTTAATGGATCACGATGATATGCTCCATGAAACCGCTTTATTTTTTGCAGTTAGAGAAATAAACGATTATCCTGAAGTAAAATTAATATATAGCGATGAAGACAAGCTTAATAAAGAAGGAGTGAGAACTAATCCTTATTTTAAATGCGATTTTAACCCCGCCCTTTTTTTATCTCAAAATATGATAAGTCATTTAGGAGTTTATGAAAGATCAATAGTTAATGAAATAGGAGGTTTTAGAGAAGGGTACGAAGGATCTCAGGATTATGATATGGCGCTTCGTTTTATTGAAAAAATTAAATATAGCGAAATAAGACATATTCCAAGAGTTTTATATCACTGGAGAATGGCTGAAGGTTCAACGGCATCAATTGATAAAAGTGTTTTAGACACTAAACCTTATTGCTTAACTTCCGCAAGGCAAGCTGTGCAAGACCATCTTGACAGATTAAGTATAAAAGCTAGAGTAGTTGAAGCTCCATTAATGTCTGCTCATAATAGAACTATATATAAACTTCCGTATTATCCTTTGGTCAGTATAATAATTATTACACATAACGGCTATCTGTTAATTAAAGATCTAATTAAAAGCATATTTGAAAAAACTTCATATAAAAATTTTGAGATTATTTTAATTAACAGGGATAGCGATGATTTACAAACGTTAGAGTATTTAAAATTGTTAAATAAGCATGAAAAAATTAATGTTATAGATTACAATATGCCTTTTAATTATTCTAAAGTTGTTAATTTTGCCGTAAAATTTGCTAACGGAGAAGTTATAGCTATTTTAAATGACGACATGATAGTGATTAATAACGACTGGCTAAGAGAACTCGTCTCTCATGCGTTGCGCCCTGAAATAGGGGTTGTCGGAGCCAAGCTTTTATATCCTGATGATACAATTCAGCATGCGGGAGTGATAATTGGATTAAAAGGCATCGCAGGTCATGCGCATTATCATATGAGCAAAGATGACCCCGGTTATTTTGGAAGAGCGAACTTATTACAAAACTATTCTGCCGTCACCGGCGCATGTATGGCTATAAGAAAAAAATTATACGAAGAAGCAGGCGGTATGGATGAAAATTTAGCTGTAGCTTATAATGATATAGATTTTTGTATAAAAGTTATGCAGCTTGGGTATTACAATGTCTATACTCCTTATGCATCGCTTTATCATTATGAATCTAAAACAAGAGGATATGAAGATACGGTAGAAAAAAAGATTAGATTTAAAAAAGAAATGGATTATTTTAAGACAAAATGGGGCAAGGTAATAGAACATGATTTTGCATACAGTCCAAATTTAAGCCTTGAACCGGGTTCTTTATTTTCAATACCTTTACCAAAAGAGTGGATTATTATATAATATATAAAATTATACAAATAAATTTAATCTTCGGTTTCATTAATTATTTTATTAAGTTTTGAATTGTCCCCCCAAAAAGCCATGGGTTCATAATCAGGATAAGGATAATAATCTAAATTTAATTTAATATCGGTATTTTTTTCTTTCAAGTAATTTTCAACTAAATTTCTTATAGATGTAGGTTTTCCGCTGCAGCAATTTATAATACCCGTGATTTTATTTTGAAATGCTATTTTAATTATATATTCGGCTACTTTTTCAACAGGTAAATAATCTCTTAATTGTTCCCCTCCAGACATATTAAATATTTTTTCATTTTTTTTTATAGCATTCTCTAACTGAGATAAAATACTTTCAGGAGATAGATTTGCGCCGTATAAATAAAAAAGCCTGACCCATTTTAAATTAAAATTTTGTATTTTTTGAAGTTCCTGTAAAAATTTTCTTAAACTATCTTTAGCAATTGAATATGAAGTTATAGGATTTGTATCAATATCTTCAGATAAATATCCGTTCTTCAAACCATATTCAAAACAAGTTCCTATTATAGTTAAATCTTTTAATCCTCCGTTTATCATATCTTTTAAAAAGAAATAATTTTTATAAAGATTGTATTCAATATGAATTAAACTATTGTAATTAGGAAGTCCGTCCCATGCTAAATGAATTAAAATATCCGGCGCCCCAAGTTTATCATAAATATTGAGATTAGTTTGCGCTATATCAAATTCAATTGTTTCAACATTATTACTGCTAAACCATTCAAATTTTTTAGCTTTTTCAATATTTCTTGTTGCTGCGATAATATTTATATCTTTATAACTCAATAGATTTTGAATTATATAAGAGCCGATGAATCCCGTAGAACCCACAACAATAATTTTCATATTTTAATTCCTCTGAATTCATTTGATAAAAAATTATGATTTATATCTTTTTCCGAAACTTCAGTTATACTTAAAGGCCATGATATATTTAACAAAGGATCTCTATAATTAAGTCCTGATTCGCAATCTTTATTGTAAAAATTTGTATGCAAATATAAAAGTTCAATATTTTCTTCTAATGTTTGAAAGCCATGAGCAAAACCTTCAGGTATTAATAACATATTTCTCATATCTTCATTGAGAATTTCTCCATGCCATTGTAAAAATGTCGGCGAATCAGCTCTTATGTCAACTGCCGCATCATAAACAGAGCCTTTTAAACAAATTATAATTTTTATTTCTTGAAATGGCGGATATTGAAAATGAAGACCCCTTACGGTTCCTTTCTGTTTCGTAAGAGAATGGTTAATATTGACAATCGGTTTATTAAGCCCCAGTTCCTTAAATTCATCAACGCAAAATAATCTTTCAAAATATCCTCTATTATCAACTTTAGATTTAGGATAAATAGAATAAAGCCCTTGTAATTTTGTTGAAGAATAAGTAAAATTATCCATAAAAGTATTTTATTTTTATTTACAATAATCTTATTTGCGTAATTTTTTTATCTGTAAATATTATATATTTATTAATATATAATAAAAAGATTAAATTTTTTATTATAATAACAAATGTTAATTTTAAATAATTTTATCAAAGTTAATTTATTTTAGTTAATGAAGTTATTATTTTAAGTTATTTTTTGATTAATATTTATATTTTATATATAATTATAAAAAATAAATATTAAGAAAGTTTAAAAAATAATAATATATAATATTTTAAAAATAATTTTAGTATAATTATATTAAAAAATAATAACTTATTATATTCAATAATTATTTAACTAAATTATTAACAGTTTAATCATTTTTTTAATTTTTTATAATTTATAGATAAATTATTACTAATTTTAATAATTATAAATAAAAAGAGAAAAACTTGAAAGTTTTAATATTAGCAGGCGGTTTTGGAACAAGATTAGCGGAAGAAACAGAATTAAAACCTAAACCGATGATTGAAATAGGACAAAAGCCTATTCTGTGGCATATAATGAAGATATATTCTTATTACGGGTTTAATGAATTTGTCATATGTTTAGGCTACAAAGGATACTTAATAAAAGAATATTTTGCCAATTATTTTTTACATCAAAACGATGTCACTATTGATATTCAAAACAATAAAATGGAAATACATAATAACTTAAGCGAGCCATGGAAGGTTACATTAATTGATACAGGTTTTAATACCATGACGGGAAGCAGAATTAAAAAAGCTAAAAAATACATTAATAATGAAACATTTATGCTTACCTACGGCGACGGTGTTTCTAATATTGATATTAATAAGTTATTGAAGTTCCATATATCACATGGAAAAACTATAACGGTAACCGCCGTTCAACCCGAGGGGAGATTTGGCGCATTAAATATTGAAAATAAAAATATGGTATCTAATTTTATAGAAAAGCCTAAAGGAGATAATGGCTGGACTAATGCAGGATTTTTTGTTTGTGAGCCAAAGATTTTTGATTATATTGAAGAAGGAGATAATGTCGTGTTTGAAGAATCTCCTTTAAAAAGTATAACAAAAGATGGTGAGCTTTTTGCTTATAAACATCATGATTTTTGGAAACCTATGGATACGTTAAGAGATAAAATTCAATTAAATAAAATGTGGGAAAGCGGCAGTGCGCCTTGGAAACTTTGGAATGAATAAATTATTTGGCGAAGCTTATAAAGATAAAAAAGTTTTGATAACGGGTCATACAGGATTTAAAGGTTCATGGCTTGCGTTATGGTTAGTAAAAATGGGGGCGAAAGTAATAGGCTATTCATTAAAGCCTCCTGCTAATCCAAATCATTATGACTTATTAACATTAAAAGAGAAGATTAATTCTATAATCGGTAATATCAAAGATAGTAAAAAATTAAATGAAGTATTTAACAAATATCAACCCGATATAGTATTTCATTTAGCGGCGCAGCCGCTGGTTAGATATTCTTATATAAACCCTATTGAAACATATGAAACTAATGTATTAGGAACTTTAAAAGTATTTGAAGCGTCTAGAAATGCTCAATCAGTTAAAGTTATTATAAATATCACAAGCGATAAATGCTATGAAAATAAAGAATGGATTTGGGGATATAGGGAAAATGATGCACTCGGCGGTTATGATTTATACAGCTCAAGCAAAGCTTGCTCAGAATTATTAACCGATTCATACAGAAATTCTTTTTTAAATATAAACTCTTATAAAAAAAATCATGATATTTTACTTGCAAGCTGCAGAGCCGGAAATGTTATCGGCGGCGGGGATTGGGCAAAAGATAGATTAATAGCAGATGCAATGATAGCAGCATCAAAAAGCAAAAAAACTCTTATAAGAAATCCTGATGCCGTTAGACCATGGCAGCATGTTTTAGAACCGTTAAGCGGCTACCTTCTTTTAGGTCAAAAATTGCTTGAAGGGAGAAAAGAATTTGCTGAAGCATGGAATTTTGGACCCGATAATAATTCAGCTATAACCGTTAAAGAAGTCGTTGATAACTTGAAACAATATTGGAATAAAATTAATTATAAAATATTAAAAGAAGTTTCAGACAAAAATGAAGATAAAATTAAAGATAAAAATCAGAATAAAGATTTTCACGAGGCAGCTTTTTTAAAACTTGATTGTTCAAAAGTCCATCTTTTGTTGGAGTGGAAACAAGTTTGGAATATTAATGAAACTTTTAAAAATACCGTTGATTGGTATAAATCTTTTTATGAGAATAATTTAATAAAAACCGAAGATGATTTAATGCTTTATATTAATGACGCTGAAGATAAAAAATTATCATGGGCAAAATAATGTAAATTATTTTTATTAACATTAAAAGAATTAAAAATAAACCTTAATCCTGCGATAGAAACTGTTAATGTTATTTCAATAATAAGCAATACTGGTTTCCCGCTTTCGCGGGAATGACTTTGAGAGGATTTATCGTTTCACCCGTCGGGTGTCATTCCCGCGAAAGCGGGAAACCAGAAAATAAATTTCTATGAAAGGATTAAAGATAAATATATGAATTGCAGATTTTGCGGAAATAACCTATATTATGAATTTATTAATCTTATTAATTCTCCCCCGTCAAATTCTTATTTATCATTTGAGCAATTAAACGAACCGGAAATTTTTTATCCGCTTAAACTTTTTGTATGCGACAAATGTTTTTTAGTTCAAATTGACGAATATAAAAAAAATATAGATATTTTTAATGACGACTATGCATATTTTAGCTCATTTTCTACGAGCTGGCTGGAACACGCTAAAAAATACGTAGAGATTATAGCAGATAGGCTTAAATTAAATAAGAATTCTTTGGTAATTGAAATAGCGAGTAATGACGGTTATTTGCTTCAATATTTTAAACAGAAAGAAATTCAATGCATCGGGATAGAACCGGCTAAAAATACGGCAGCTATTGCAAAAAGTAAAGGTATTAATGTTATAGAAGATTTTTTTACCGAAAAATTAGCAAACGATTTACCTAAAGCTGATTTAATAATAGGAAATAATGTATTGGCGCATGTTCCAAACATTAATGATTTTGTTAAAGGATTAAAGAAAGCGCTTAAACCGAACGGGGTTATAACTATTGAATTCCCGCATTTATTAAATTTAATGAAACAGAATGAATTTGACACTGTATATCATGAGCATTTTTCTTATTTATTGCTTTTCACAACAATACAAATATTTCAAGCGCATAAGTTAAATATTTTTGATGTTGACGAGTTACCTACACATGGCGGAAGTTTAAGAATATATGCGACCCATGCAGAATTAAATAAAAAACAATATAAGAGTGTAAATAGAGTAATAGAAAAAGAATTGTTAGCCAATTTAAACAAACTTGAAGGATATAAGAACTTTCAAGCTAAAGTTGATAAAATTAAATATGATTTTTTAATG
>DAHXMB010000241.1:0-5702 GCA_027365695.1 Candidatus Acididesulfobacter sp.
AAAAAAAAATTATATTAGGCTCCTTATTTAGAATATAGCTCAACAATAAGCTTTTCATTTATTGAAGTAGCAATATCATCTCTTTCAGGATAATTTCTATAAATACCTTTATATGCATCCTTATCAACTTCTAACCAATTATAAGTATTTTTTCTAATAGACAATTCTATAGATTTATTTACCAAATCATTTTTCTTGCTTTTTTCAGAAATTGCTATCTCGTCTCCAATATTAACAGTATAAGACGGTATATCTAATTTTTTCCCGTTAATGCTGACATGCCCATGCCTTATAAGCTGTCTTGCAAACGAACGCGAACTTGCAAAACCCATTTCACAAATAACATTATCTAATCTTCTTTCAAGCAATATTAATAAATTTTCTCCGGTTATGCCTTCCATTTTTTCAGCTAAGCGATAAACTTTTTTAAATTGTTTCTCCATGAGACTATATGTTCTTCTTAATTTTTGTTTTTCCCTTAATTGTTCACCAAATTCAGAAAACTTGCCTCTTCCTCCTTTATGCTGACCCGGACCGTAAGCTTTCCTTTCAATAGCGCACTTATCCGTAAGGCATCTTTCTCCCTTTAGAAAAAGCTTTAATCCTTCTCTCCTGCATAATCTGCATCTGGCTTCAGTATATTTAGCCATTTATTAACCTCTTTATTAAAATTAATGTTATTAATAAACTATATGTTATGTCGTGATTTAATATAAATCAAAATAACCAATTATTATATATTATACCCGTCTTCTTTTAGGCGGTCTGCAGCCGTTATGAGGTATAGGAGTAACATCTTTTATAACGGTAATATTGAGTCCTGAACTTTGCAGAGCTCTTAAAGCCGATTCTCTTCCGCTTCCTGGACCTTTAATATATACTTCAATATTAGACACTCCGTATTCAGAAACTTTTTTAGCGGCATTTTCTGCAGCTATCTGACCTGCATAAGGAGTACTTTTTCTAGAACCTTTAAAACCCGAACTGCCGGAGCTTGCCCAAGCAATAACATTTCCGTTTAAATCGGATATGCTTACTATCGTATTATTGAAAGTCGATTTTACGTGAACAATTGCATTCTGTATTGTTTTCTTTTCTTTTTTTTTCTTAATAAGTTTTTTCTTTTGTTCAGCCATTTAAACCTCTTAAAGAATTCAAATTATTATAATTTCAATTAATAAAATAAACCATATCCTCTTAATTTCAGCTATATTTAAGCTTTTTTTAATGACCCAATGGATTTTCTGGGTCCTTTTCTAGTTCTTGAATTTGTCTTTGTTCTTTGCCCCCTTACAGGCAGCCCTTTTTTGTGTCGAAGCCCCCTATATGAAGCTATATCTATAAGTCTTTTAATATTGGTTTGAATCTCTCTTTTAAGATCTCCTTCAACTTTAAATTTTTTATCGATAGCCTGACGTATCAAATTAACTTGAGATTCGGTAAGATCGTTAACCTTAATATTAAAATCTACATCCGCATCTGATAATATTTTTTTCGCTGTAGATTTTCCTATTCCAAAAATATAAGTCAATCCTATTTCAATCCGTTTATTTTTTGGTAAATCAATACCCGATATCCTTGCCATGTGTTCCCCCTATTTATCCTTGACGCTGTTTATGTTTTGGATTTTCGCAAATAACCCTGACAACGCCTTTTCTTTTAACCACTTTACATTTATCGCAAATTTTTTTTACGGATGATCTGACTTTCAATTTTTTTACTCCTATCTAGTTTTATTTATCTTATTTAAATTTTATTTTTCTATTTTGTTCTGAATATTATCCTTCCTCGGGTGAGATCGTAAGGTGAAAGCTCCACCGTGACTTTATCTCCCGGTAAAATTCTTATATAATGCATTCTCATCTTGCCGGATATATGGGCAAGAACTTTATGTCCATTTTCTAATTCTACCTTAAACATAGCGTTAGGCAAAGGTTCTAAAACAATTCCTTCAACTTCTATTAAATCTTCTTTTTTTGCCATATTTTTTAATTAATTTTAAGTTAAAATATCAGGTCCATTTTCCGTTATAGCGATTGTATGTTCAAAATGCGCAGATAAACCCTTATCTGCGGTTATTACCGTCCAATGATTTTTTTTTATTTTTATTTTATAATTTTTCTCATTCACCATAGGTTCTATTGCGATAACTAAACCTTCTTCTAAAATTACGTCATAAGTCTTAATAGCATAATTCGGAACTTGAGGGTCTTCATGTAGCTTAAATCCGAGACCATGTCCTACAAAATCCCGTACGATTGAAAAATTATGCTTTAAAACATAATTTTCAATAGATCCGCCTACTTCATTTAAATTATTTCCTATTTTAGCATTAGATATGCCTTCATATAAAGATTTCCTTGTAATGTCTATTAATTCTTCAGCCTCATCTGAAACCGAACCTACAGGAACTGTTAAAGCCGAATCGGCGTAATATCCGTTATATAAAACGCCAAAATCTAAACTTACGATATCCCCTTCATGTAATTTTCTATCAGAAGGAAAACCATGAACAACCTCTTCGTTGATAGATACGCAGATAGAATGCGGAAAACCTCTATATCCTTTAAATGCACATTTTGCATTATATGAACTTGTTATCTCTTCTGCTATTTTATCATAAATTTTTGTTGCTAAACCGGGTTTAGTTATCTCTGCTAATTTATTTAGTACCTCATTAACGATTTTGCCTGACTTTCTAATCTCCTCAATATCATTTTTGCTTTTTAAATTTATCATTTTATACTATACATATACTACATATAAGATATAATTTCTTTGTAAACGTCATCGGTGGATTTTTCACCGTTAACAGTAACTAATTTTTTCAAATTATTATAATAACTAATAAGCGGCTCCGTCTGATTATGATACACATCTAATCTTTTTTTAATCACATCTGTTTTATCATCATTTCTTATTATTAATTCTACTTTGCAATCATCACACAAATTATCTTCTTTTGGAAGATTATACTTTATATGATAAACTCTTTTGCATTTAGGACATATTCTTCTATTTGTTATCCTGTCGTATATTATATTATCGTCAACATTGATATATATAACTTTATCTACATTCATATTAAATTCTAATAACATTTTTTCAAGTAATCCGTTCTGATTTAAATCTCTTGGAAATCCGTCAAACAAAAAATTACGGCTTGCTTCGCTTTTTTTTACTTCCAATCTTATCATATCAACTACTAACTCCGTCGGAACAAGAACCCCTTTATCCATATAACTTTTAGCTTCTATGCCTATTTTGGTATTTTTTTCTACATTATCTCTAAGGATATCTCCGGTAGAGATAAGAATATAATTGTTGGATTCAGCAATTTTTTTTGCTTGAGTTCCTTTTCCTGCACCGGGAGCACCAATTAAAATCAAAATTGAATTTTCCATTTTCTCTCCTATAATTTTTAATAATAGTTTTGAAAAATTGTTTAATTAGTATTTCTCATCTTTTTTTAGATGCTTTTTTTAACAAACTGTCATAATTTCTGTATAATAAATGTGATTGAATTTGAACAATAGTATCCATTGCAACGACGACTACAATTAATAGCCCTGTTCCGCCAAAGTAAAAGGGGACGTGAAATTTATCTATTAAAATAGTAGGCAATATGCATATTGCCGATACATAAACGGCACCTATAAATGTAACTCTGTTAAGAATTTTATCTATAAAACTTGCGGTGGACTTACCCGGTTTAATTCCAGGAACATTTCCGCCGTATTTTCTCAGGTCATCGGCTACTTCGTCTACTTTAAAAGTTATTGCGGTATAAAAATAACAAAAGAAAAAAATTAAAATAATATATATTAAATTATATAAAAAACCGTCTGGATTTAAATATTGCGATACGGATTCAAAAAACGGGTCTTTTATAAAATTTGAAATAGTAGCAGGAAAAAGTAGTATGGACATAGCAAAAATTGGGGGTATAACTCCGGGCGTATTGACCTTAATAGGTAAATAGCTTACCTGTCCAGAATATAATTTTCTGCCTACCATTTTTTTAGGATATTGTATAGGAATTCTGCGCTGCGCAGATTCAACAAATACAATGAATCCGATAACGAGCGCCATCATAATAATAATTAAAATTATCAGCATTGGACTTAATTCCCCAGCGCCTACAAGTTTAAACGTATTTATGGCAGCAGCAGGCAAAGCTGATACGATTCCAGCAAAAATAATTAATGATATTCCGTTTCCTATACCGTGTTCCGATATTTCTTCGCCAATCCACATTACAAAAACCGTACCTGCGGTTAGGGTAATTACGGATATAATCATAAAAGACAAGCCCGGGTCTGATACGATAGGAATTCCGTTCGGACTTTTCATTGCTTGAATTCCATAACTGATGCCTATGGATTGAAGCAGCGCTAATCCCACGGTTCCGTATCTTATATACTGCATTAAACGTTTTCTTCCTGCTTCTCCTTCTTTTTGCAGCCTATCCATTGCGGGAAAAACCATCGGAAGCATTTGAAATATGATAGATGAACTGATGTACGGCATTATGCCGAGAGAAAAAATAGAAAATCTAGACAAAGCGCCGCCGGTGAACATATTAAACATCCCAAACAAATTGCTATTTGCTTTATTAAAAAATGCGGATAAAGCAACGGCATTAACGCCAGGTGTCGTAATATGCACGCCAAGCCTGAATATTATAAACATTAGTAATGTATAGAATATTCTATTGCGTAATTCAGGAATTTTGCCTACATTTTCAAAACTTTGCGCCATTATATTATCTCAACAGTTCCGCCAGCTTTTTCTATTTTATCTTTAGCGCTTTTAGAAATTTTATTACAAGTTATATTAATTTTACGATCAATATCGCCTACACCCAATATTTTAAATTTTTTACCGTTGATATTTTTTACTAAGCCAATTTCTTTTAATATGTTAACATCTATTTTGTCATCTTTTAAACTATTTAATCTATTGATATCTTTTAAATTTACTATAATATATTCTTCTTTTAACGGATTATTGAATCCTCTTTTGGGAACTCTACGTATATAAGGCATTTGTCCGCCTTCAAATCCTATCCTAACCCCTCCTCCGGCACGCGCATTTTGACCTTTATTACCCTTGCCCGATGTTTGGCCATGACCTGACCCCTGACCCCTGCCAAGTCTTTTTTTATTTTTATTTCCTAATTTGCTAAATTTGTTTAAACTTATCATTTATTTTTCCTTATTTTCAAATCTTCTGTTTATTAATTCTTTTTTATAATACAATGAAGACAAACATTTTATTGTAGCCCTCGCAACATTATGAGGATTAGACGAACCTATGCTTTTTGCATATACATTTTTTATGCCGCTTAATTCAAATATTGCTCTCATGGCACCGCCTGCAATAATTCCCGTTCCTTCAGGAGCAGGCTTCATAAAAACATATCCTGCGCCGGCTTTTGCATCTTGTTCATGAGGGATGGTATTTTTAAAAATTTTTACTTTCAATAGATTTTTTTTAGCCTGTTCTGTCGCTTTTCTGATTGCCTCTGGAACCTCTTTAGCCTTTCCAAGTCCTATCCCGACATATCCTGCGCCTTCATCTCCGACCGCAACTAAAGCGGAAAACCCAAACCTGCGACCGCCCTTAACAACTTTGGCTACTCTAGATATATTTATTACCTTGTCTTTACTATAATATATTCTTCTTTTAACGGATTATTG
>DAHXMB010000242.1:0-4360 GCA_027365695.1 Candidatus Acididesulfobacter sp.
AATAAATATTTAATTTATTATGAATATAATCTGTAAATAAACTGATAAATTCATCTTGCGAACAATTATTCATTATTTTATTTTCTATTTTATTTATATTTTTACGGAATTATGCACTTGACAAAGCACCCTCTTTAAAGAAATTAAAATATTTATGTTTATTATTTTTTTATAAATGTTTCACGTGAAACATTTATAAAAATTTATTTTAAAATTATTTGTAAATAATCATTTTAAAAACACGCCTTAATTTTATATAAGAATATCATTAAAAGAATCATTCCTATCTTTAATATAAAAAATACAAAAATATGTATTCAATTCATTCAAGCCATCTATATTTTATTTCATTGATTTTATTTGTTGATATTGATATTACATTATTTTGTGGTATACTTTATACAAGGTTATCACAAAATATTGATAAATCAATTAAAAAAATAATAAATTTGCTTCAATATTTTTTAATTAAAAAAAAGAAACATTTATAAATTGCTTTTTTATTTTATTGACAATATAATAACTTAATAATAATGTAGTTAAACAATAATTAAAATAAAAAAAGTTGGTCAACTTGATTTAAAGTAATTTAAGGAGAATTTAAATGGACATTCAAAAAAGCAATCAAAAGTATTCAGGCAGCAAAATTAAAATTACCGTGTTGTTTGCTATTGCAACTATTTTTGCATTTGCATTTACATTTGCAAATGTCAGCAAAGCTAATGCTTATAATTTAAGCTATAGCAAGTTTTATTTTGCTTTAAACGGCGGAATTGGTAATACCCATATCGGCAATGGATATTCTGACAAATCCAGCGGAACTTATAATTTAACTTTCGGAGACAATTATCATTTAATAAACGGCGATAATAATAACGGCATCGTGCTGGGCGGTGGCGTGTTACTTGGCTATGCAGATAATGGCAGCTATAGTTACTACAACGGCAGCGTAAACGCAAGCTACAACTTTAGCGTGCATTCTGTATATTACGGCGCATTTTTAAAAGGCGGATATGATTATGATAACTTCACCCCTTTTGTTAAACTCGGATATATAAATTATGGATTTGTATCCTCTAATAATTATAATGGAAATTACAATTATAATTATTACAGCGTCAGTGATGAAGGCGGTTTTTTATACGGTGCAGGCGTTAAATATTCATTTACTCCGAATTGGGGCGTAACGGTTCAATATATGGGTGCTTCATTGTCTAGCAGCTACAGGATAAACAATTATTTAATAGGAATAGATTATAGTTTTTAATTAAAAATTAAAATCTATTTGAAGTTTTTTAAAATACCTGCAAATTTTTCGCAATAATAAGAATTTGCAGGTATTTTTTTTATTATATTATTTATTATTCTATACGCAATTTAATATATTATTATGGTAAATAACTTTTCTTTTA
The DNA here is from genome assembly GCA_027365695.1 of Candidatus Acididesulfobacter sp. Classification (GTDB taxonomy): domain Bacteria; phylum SZUA-79; class SZUA-79; order Acidulodesulfobacterales; family Acidulodesulfobacteraceae; genus Acididesulfobacter. Next base: position 1,413 of record DAHXMB010000242.1, read on the forward strand.
TATTTGAAATTAAGGTCTATTTTATGTTATAATAACTTTTTAAAGATTAAATAATATATTAATTTTAATTTAATTTTCGTATCTTTATTATTCTTTTAAAATTATTCTTTTATTATATATTATAAATATTATAAAATTATTTTATCTAATCTTAGCCTTTGAACTATATTTTAATAATTAATAAACAATTAAATAAATTAAATATTAAATTAATATGATAAATTGATTAATTATTATATTTTAATTCCTCTTCCGTTAGCTTTTCTGCTGGAGTTTTATATCGGCGGCGTCCGATATAATTTTCATCCGTTAAACATTATGGGGCAAATTGCAGGTTTTCTTGAAAAGATATTTTACCGCATTTCAAACAGTTTTTTTTCAGGAACGTTGTTTAATATTTTTACAATTTTTATAATTGGAACTATTTTTGCCGGAATTGATTTTATAACCATTAATATTTCAGTCTTTTTATTCTATTTTTTTTCAATATTTATTCTGCTTTCTTTTCTTTCAACCGGGGGTTTAAAGCACGAAAGCGTAAAAATATACAGACTGTTAAAAGCAGATGATATTAACGGCGCAAGAAAAAACCTTCTGTCCCTTGCCGGCAGAGACAGCAGCAATCTTGACATATCCGAAATTTCAAGAACCGTGGTGGAATCAGTCGCGGAAAACACGGGCGACGGAATCGGTTCGGTAATTTTTTACTTTACGGCAGGGTTAATTATTGGATTTTTTGCATTAACTTTTATCAAAACTACCGAGATATTAGTTGCTTTCGGTATTATCGGCGCGGTTATTTATAAAACCGCAAACCTTCTTGATTCTATGGTAGGATACAGGAATGAGAAATATGAAAAGTTTGGCAAGTTTTCTGCGCGGTTGGACGATGCGCTTAACTATATACCTTTCAGAATAACTGCTTATTTTATGATTTTGTCGGTATTTATTTTAAATATAACAAGCAGCAAATATCATAATAAAGACGGTTTTAAATCATGGTTTAAATTTAGAAAATCGCATCCGAGTCCAAACGGCGGACAGCTTGAATCTGTAATGGCAGGAGCGCTGCATATAAAATTGGGCGGTACAAACTTTTACGGAGGCGTAGAAAGCAAAAGACCGATTATGGGGTTTGAAAATTACGGCAAGGCAAACGAAAATAGCATTATAAGCGCCATCAGGATTATGGAGTTAACGTCAGTTCTCCTTGTTATTTTTTATACATTAATAATTGTTTGTGCATACAGCTTGTTTGTTTTAAAATAAAATATAATAATATTATTTAATTATGCGCAGTCTATCCACTGCCATGGAACAGCAACAACCTTTGAATTAAGCCATTTAATCTCCTGACCTGAATGAAGCAAAATTCCTATAACAGTTTCAGGATGCTCATCAATAAAAATAAGAAGGTTTTTAATATCTTTAACTAAAGGATTTTGTGTAATTTTAACCTCTATTGCAAGTAATTTTTTCCCATATTCAAGAATAAAATCAACTTCTTTTCCCGAAACAGTTCTCCAGTAATATATTTTAGCTGCAGGTTTTAACATCTCACAAAGACATTTAAGATGAAAAAATACTGTCGTTTCAAAATAACCGCCCAATTCCCTTGAATTAATCAAAGACCCCTCGTCAAAATATCCAGACAAGAAAATACTTAATGCAGGATCTACAAAATATATTTTAGGCGATTTAGTTATTCTTTTGCCTTTGGAGGTAAAAAATCCGGGAACACGTTCTATAATATTAGATATTTCTAAAAGCTTTATATAACGATATACTGTCGAATTACTTATTCCCGTATCTCTTGAAACATCAGCCTGATTTAATATATTGCCTGTCCTTAAAGCCAAAACCTGCATAACCTTTCTAAAATCTATTATTGATTCTACCTGGGATAAATCTCTTAAATCTCTTTCAAGATATGTTTTAACATAACCTTCCAACCACAATGTTACATCGCTTTGATCTTTAGCCATAATGTTGCGCGGCATAAAACCTTTCATCATTAAAGAAATAAGCGCATTATTCTGTATAATTTCTGACGTTTTCTTGTTTTCATTTATAGATTTTTTATCATTATTATCATCATCTAAAAATTTTTTGTTATTATATATATTTTCATTAGTTTTTATATTTTTTATATCAAAATCAAAGTTGGCATAATTCCCTTTCCATAAATTTAAAAAATTTGCCGGGGTTAAAATACCTTTAATCTCTCCAAATGTTATCGGCATCATTTCAAAATATAACGCTCTGCCTGCAAGAGATTCTGTAATGTTTTTCATAAGCAAAATATTTGATGAACCTGAAATAATAATCCTTTTATTTTTATCATTATCAACGGCAAGCTTAATTGCATTAAATATCGCAGGAAATTTCTGGGCTTCATCTATTATGATTAAATCATGCTGTTTAAAAATGAATAACGGATCAGTTTTTATCATATCTACGGTATCAAAATTATCTAATGTAAAATAGGTAAAATCACTAAATTCGTTCGTTAACATTGTGCTTTTACCTACCTGGCGGGCGCCGCTTATTACAACAACGGAAAATTTTTCTATCGCTTCCCTCACAATTATAGCTAACCGCCGCTTTATGTATTTTGTTTCATCATGTGAAATATTTTCTTTCATATAGTGAACAATAATACATTATAAAGATTTTGTCAAGAGATTATATAGCCCCAAAATTGCCGATAGAAAATTATTTTTCTGGATTCCTACATACTCAGGAATGACTTTGCGGGTATTTAAGTTTTCACCCAACTGGCGTCATTCCCGCGAAAGCGGGAATCTAATATTTATATAACTTTAAAGCTATTTTAACAATCTCTATCGGCAATTTAGGGTTATAACCACTTGTTTAAGCGTTTTTCTTTAATCTTAAATATTTTATAAGGATCATGCTCAAAATGGTAAACTTTAGCTACTTTTATT
>DAHXMB010000184.1:0-20928 GCA_027365695.1 Candidatus Acididesulfobacter sp.
ATGATATCGCATTATCATATAGATGAGAATTAGAAAAATTTTTTTTTATTTTGTTTTTATCTATATTCATAAATTAATATTGTAAAAATAGACTGTAAAAATAAAAATCACGAAAAACTTTGACTTTCACAATATACGTCAATTTAGCAATTAGTTTTTTAATATATTTATACATTAAAGACCTTTCTTCTTAATTAAAATGTTTAATAAATAAATAACGCATTAATCAAGATATTGATTTTTAAATATTATTTAATTCGGACAATTTTTTTAAAACTTTCTTAATCTCAATATTGCGGAGACCCGCATTTACACTAAACCGCAATCTTGCTTGTCCTTTAGCGACGGTTGGGTATTTAACCGATTTAAGAAGTATGCCTTCCTTTTCAGATAGATATTTTTCAATTGCCGCAGCTTTTTTTTCATCTCCTATTAATATAGGTATAATATGTGTATTTGAATTTAAAATATTTAATCCGTTATTTTTTAAAAAAATTCTGACGTTTTGCGACAATGTTTGCAATTTACAAACTAATTCAGGCTTGTTTTCAATAATATTTAAAGCTTCTAATGCAATACCCGCAGCAACGGGAGAGATTGCGGTAGAAAAAATATACGGTCTGCTTTTATTTATAAAATAATCAATTATTAAACTATCGGATAAAACAAATGCTCCTTCCGAAGCAAGAGCTTTTCCTAATGTTCCCATTATAATGTCAGGTTTTACGCCGTTGTAATAATTGCAGCTGCCGCCTCCGAAAGACCCTATAGTTCCTGTTGCATGCGCATCATCAACAATCGTAATTGCATTATAACATTTGGATGCATCTATTATATCCGGCAAATTAGCAATATCGCCGTCCATACTAAATACGCCTTCGGTTATAACAATCTTTATATCGTAAGAGCTATTTTTTCTTAATATATTTTTAAGATGGCTCGGATTATTATGCTTAAATCTGCTAAATTTTGCTTTTGAGCACAATACTCCGTCAATAATAGATGCATGGGATAATTCATCAAACGCTATGAATGTTTTACTTAACGATATTTTAGATAATGCCGAAATAATTCCTGAATTAGCCTGATAACCCGATGAATAAAGTATGCATTTTTCATATCCCCCTTTGAATTTACATAATTTATTTTCCAAATCAATATGAGGTTTAAAATAGCCGTACATTAAAGGAGAAGATGAGCTCGACAAAGGATATTTATAAATTATTTGTCTTGCAGCTCTTTTTATTTTAGGATTGTAAGCCAATCCTAGATAATCGTTAGAAGATAAATTGATGATAGTATTATCAATTTTATTTTCTTTAAGCTGCCTGTAAAAACCTTTAGTTTTAATATTTTCAATTTCATTTGATATAAGTTCGTGAATAAGCATACATTTAAATATTTAAAATTTTAATATTTATTACATATACAATTATAATAATATAAATATATAATATGGATAAATAATATGGATAAATAATTATTAATTAAGTTGTAAGACATATAATACATTTGAAATTTATTAATTTATATTATACTATAGACTGTATTTACATAATAATATTTTAATTTAATCAATTCTTTAACTATATTATAAATTATAAAATTATAAATAATATTTCTTATAAAATTATGCTAAAAATAAATATTATTTTTGAATTATAAAACTATATGTTTTTAGCAATACAACAATATTATTCAAATTTTATTTTAATCGAATTTAAAAATTGATTCACTATCGTTTTCATATCTTATCTCGTCGAGGGGCTCTTTCTTTTTGTACCCTGCATATAGCGCATTGGCGGCATTAATCACAATTCCTTTTGTCAAACCTATATTTTTATACGCATGAACCACTCCTGGCGGAACTATAAGGGAAGCAGGCTTATCTTCTCCAAGAAATAAAACTGTTTTATTCATATATGTTTTTGAACCCTTCCTATTGTCCCACAGAATTATTTTAAAGTTAGAAGGTCCGATAAAACAAAAATAATCAGTTTGCGTTTTATGCTCGTGAGGGCCTCTTTTAATCCCAGGATTTGTCAATGAAACATAAGCCATTTTAGGAAATATGTTTTCATCAATCTCATCTGTTCTGTAAAGTTCGGCAAGCCAGCCTCTTTCATCTATATTTTTTGTTACAGGTATTACAATTGCACCGTCAATTTTCTCTATTTTAAAATTTAAATTTCCCAATTTTACTCTCCGCTCTATTGTAATATAATTAAATTATATTGTATAATTATATATATCCAATGTTTATATATTTTTTACATATTTGATTTTAAAAAATATAAACAATTAAATTATAATATAAACAATTAAAAAAATGAATACAAAGTTAGTGCACAAAATAATTATTTTTATAGACATAGAATTAAACCAGCTTTTTAAATAAAATATTGAATAGATTTTAAAATTTTGATATAAATATAATATATGGAAACAAAAGACTATTATAAAATTTTAGGAACAGACAAAAAAGCTACAGCTGATGATATAAAAAAAGCCTACAGGAAATTAGCCAGAAAGTATCATCCCGATGTGAATCCTAACGATAAAACAGCCGAAAACAAGTTTAAGGAACTGCAGGAAGCGTATGATATTCTTAAAGACGAAAAAAAACGGAAAGAATATGACGAATTTGGGAGCAATTACTTTAATTTTAAAAACGGCGCTGCCGGAGCAGGAGCTCAAGGACAAAATCAATATTATTATAGCGGTAATATGGGCGGAGGACAATCAGGGTTTAATTTTAATACAGGCGGAGGCGAGTTTAACTTTGAGGATGTTTTTTCGGATTTATTTAACAGATCGTCAAAACAAAGAAGAGGTCCTCAAACCGGTCCTGATATTCAGGCTAAACTTAATATTTCTGTTCAAGAAAGCGTTAAAGGAATTGAAAAAATAGTTGTTATTAATAACGAAAAAATAAAAGTAAAGATACCTGCAGGTATTGCCGACAACGGAAAAATCAGAATTCAAGGTAAAGGTTCTGCAGGGATCAACGGAGGAAAAAACGGTGATTTATATATTAAAATCGGTGTTATGAGCGATAATATTTTTGAAAGAAAAGGTAATGATATTTATGTAAATAAAAAAATAAAATTAACGGAAGCCGTCCTTGGGGCAAAAGTAGAAGTTCCGACTATTGACGGAAAAATAATGCTTACTATACCTCCTGGAACACAAAACGGCGCTAAATTTAGAATACCAAAAAAAGGTTCTCCAGATATTGCTTTAAAAATTTATGGCGATGAAATAGTAAATATTCAAGTAGAATTGCCGTCTAATATTTCTGATAATGCCAAAAAACATTTTAATGAATTAGCTAAAGAAGGCTATTAATTTATTAAATAAAATTAATTAAACTATTTAAAACAATAAGAGTATCTCTCATCTTCAACTTATAGATATATTTTTTTGTATGTTTTGAAAAAGCATGTCTTCATAAACGGCATGCGTTTATATAGCAAAAAAATATGGGAGTATCTGAGATATAAATTTTTGATGAATAAATCTGATTCTAATATGAAAATACAAAAAATTTCTTCATTAGATATCCACTCGGATAATATTTATAAATTTACAAGTTTATCTAATATTTGCACGGCATTTTGCCTGAGCAGAAATACTGTTTATTTTTTTATTGACGAAGGGTCAATCGCCATAAACAAGGAAAATAATTGCTTATTTATTGATTCGTCAAGTATTAATAAACTTCAGACTATTTCTCATCTAAAAAATGACCTGTATATCAATAATGAAGGGATATCGGTCATATTAAGTATGAGAGAAAAGGTCATAAATTATCAGGATAAGTTTAAAATTATTGCAGATTCGCTAAAAAAATCCAGCGATGTTGAAGAAATACTCAATAATTTAAAAAATTGCGGTTTTTTTGATTTTTAATTGTTTTTAATTATTTTATTTTTTGAATTTATAGGTGAAAATTATGAATTTAGAAGCTGCTGATTTAATAAATACGTTAAAAAGTTATATTGCCGAAAATAAAGACATTCCGGATGATATTCTTTTATCTATTTATGATTGCAGCAAATCAGAACTGCTTGCCGTTTTTTCTATCACATTAGAACTTAAGGAAAAATGGACGGGCAATAAAATTAATTTTTGTTCAATAGTCAGCGCAAAAACTGGTTTATGTTCGGAAGATTGCGCTTTCTGCGGACAATCTTCAAAAATACCGAAAATTAATAAAAAGATAAATAAACTTCTTCCTGTAAACGAATTAGTTAACGCAGCCAGAATTGCAAAAGAAAACGGAGCGAATGAATTTTCTATAGTCACTAGCGGGACATCTATAAGCGATAAAAAAGAACTTTCTATTATAGCCGAAGCGATTAAAACCATTAAAAACGATATAGGAATCACGGCATGCGCATCTTTAGGTTTAATGGAAAAAGAAGATTTAGAATATTTAAAATCTTACGGATTGGAAATTTTTCATCACAATATAGAAACAAGCAAAGATTTCTTCAGCAATATTTGTACGACTCATTCTTACGAAAATAATATTGAAACAATAAATAAAGCAAAGAAGGCTAATCTTAAAGTATGCTCAGGCGTTATAATCGGTATGGGAGAGTCGCGCCTTGACAGAATTAAAATGGCAAGGCAATTAAAAGAACTTGACGTTGACAATATTCCTATTAATTTTTTAAATCCTATGAAAGGAACTCCGCTTGAAAACAATGATGAATTAACGCCTATGGAATGTCTTAAAACAATCTCTATCTTTCGCTTGATTAATCCAACAAAAAATATACTTGCGCAAGGAGGCAGGGAATTAAACTTAAGACAATTACAGCCCTTTGCCCTAATGGCAGGGGCTAACGGATTTCTTCTGGGGAATTATTTAGTTACATCGGGAAGAAATACGGAATTAGATGTTGAACTGATAAACGACCTGGGATTTGAAACCTCATAATGAATAAAAAAGTTATATGTATTGATTACGGGCTTAAAAGAATCGGCGTCGCTCTAAGCGATGACAGAGGAACAATCGCATTTCCTCAAAAACATATACTTAACGAAAACTTTAACAATGCCGCAGATGAATTAAAAAATATTATTATTACAGAGAATGCTTCTTTAATTGTTGTCGGAATGCCTATCGGACTTAGCGGAAAACAGTCGTCGCTTTCAATAGAAGTGGAAAAATTTATCAATGAACTTAAGAAAATAATTGAAGACCTGCCGATTAAAGACCTTCCTATAATTACTTATGACGAAAGATTTTCAACGGCTCAAGCTCAAAGAAGTTTAATAGAAAGAAACGTGAAAAGAAAAAAAAGAAAACAGACTATAGATTCTATAGCAGCTTCATTTATTCTTCAATCATATTTAGATGGTATAAATAGTACAAATAATAATAATACATAAAAATATAATTAAATAAGTTATTATATGTGCTATTTTGACTATCAAACTTTCAAGAAAATTAATAAAATAAAAAAATTTTTTATTTATTTTATTCCTCTTTTTCTGATTTTATATATTTTATTTTATGCTTTTACTCCGCAATCATATTTAAAAAAACATATAATTTTATTTCAGATAAAAAAAGGGTACTCATTAAAAACAATTTCTTTTAAATTATACAAGAAAAATATTGTATCAAATCCATATTTATTTTATTTTATAGGCTTTATAACCGGCTATTCAAGATATATTGAATCAGGCACATATTATGTTTCTTTAAATGAATCCCCCGCTTCAATTTATTATAAATTTGTCAACGGTAAAATTGCGACGACTAAGGTAACCGTGATTCCCGGTATGAATATTTTTCAAATTGCAATGATTCTGAATGAAAAGCATGTCGTTAAAGAAATTAATTTCATCAAAGCAAGTTTTAACAAAGATATTTTATTAAGTATAGGCATTGATAAAAAAAGCGCCGAAGGAGTTTTGTATCCTGATACATATATTTTTAAAATAAATTCAACCTCTAAAAGTGTTTTAAAAAAAATGTTTAATGAATTTAAATTGAAAACTAAAAATTTAAAAATATCTTATAAAGACTTAATTATCGCTTCGATAGTTATTAAAGAAACAAACGGCAAAAAAGATATGAAAACAGTGTCTTCGGTATTTCATAACAGATTGGATATAAATATGCCTTTAGAAAGCGATCCGACAAATATATATGCAAAAGATTTAAGTATATTTAAAAAATGTATTTCTAATGCAAGATATAAAAATAATAAAAAAAACATTAATAGAATTAATAATAAAACAAAATATGACGGTCAAAAAAATAACATTAAGCTTACCTATGTTAATAATATTAATAATTCTGTTAAAAAAAAAATAAAAACTAAAAATTTTTATTTAAAATTTCCTGTTTCAATGAATCCTTCATATTTAAATATTAAATCTAAATATAATACTTATAAAAATTACGGACTTCCTCCTTCGCCTATAGCAAATCCAAATATTGCGGCAATAATAGCAGCTATTCATCCATTAAAAACAAACTATTTATATTTTATTGCGACAAAAAAAGGTAAAACAATATTCGCAAAATCGCTAAATACACAAAATAATAATATTGACAAATATTTAAAATAATTTTGTTGACTTTCATTTTTCGTTATATCATAATAGTCTTAGCGATAATTAAATCAAATAAAAACTAATTAAAATATGATATAACCTTAAGTCACCGTTAGAAATTTATCTTTCCGGATTCCCGTTAAAGCGGGAATCCGGAATTTATAATATGTTGAAACAATTTCAATTGAAGTAACTTTAATAGTTTCTAAATGTGATTTAAGGTATAAAAAAAATTAATGATAGTATATTAAAGAATTTCTTTACCTCAATATACATTTATGGATAATATAAATTATTAAATCTAAAATTTTCAAATAATTTTATATTATATATACATAAACTGAATGTGTTTATAATTAAAATTAAATTTACAAAAGTAATAGCGGTAAAAATATTAAGTATAAAATAAAATATAAAAACATTAATTTTAAAAAGAGGGTAAAAAAATGACTGCGGAAAAAAGAATTATTTCTAAAATTATTACTGAACTATTTGCCGGTTTATTGTTATTATTATTGTTTATGTTCATTGCTTTTAATTTAACAGGTTCTAAAGCTAATGCTGCAACTTTAAGAATACTTGCCGCAGACGCCCTTCCAAAGCCTATAATGGAAATAGGCAATATTTTTAAAGAAGAACATCCGGGCGTTGTCATATATTATGACTTCTTGGGTGCAGGCGTTTTAAAAGGAGATATAGAAGAAGGTGCTCCTGCGGATATGTTTTTGTCCGCCAACGGAAAATTTCAAAGAGAATTAGAAAAAAAAGGGTTTCTAAATTCGTATAAAGTATTTGCCTACGATTATCTTGCCGCAGCAACACCTATAAGCAATCCTGCGCATGTTATCGCATCTAACCTGATTCAGAAATTAATGGATAAAAATGTATCACTGACAACATCTAGTCCTCACAGCGACCCTGCAGGAGATTACACATGGGCGATGTTCAGAAAAATTAACAAAAAATATCCGGGGGCTTTTAGTAAAATTACTGGACACGCTGACCATCTGCTTGATGCAGCTCTTGTTATGCCAATTTTAGCTTCAGGAAATACAGATTTAGGAATATTATATACTTCTCAGCTATTAGAGCTTAAAAAAACAGGCGCTAAAATAAATATCATAAAAATTGCGGTAAAATATAATACGCGCGCAAAATTTACAGTCTCAATACTAAATCAATCAAAACATAAAAAATTAGACGCAGAGTTCGAGAAACTTTTATTTTCGCATAGAGGAAAAAAAATACTGAAACATTGGGGTTTTACACCCATAGACAGTTACGTTGCTCCATAAAAAATATTGCAATAGCCGAAAGACTGCCGTTCATTATTGTAAAGATTAGCCGGCTGCCGCTCTCGCTGCTTGCTAATCTTCACAATATCTAAAGACAAGGAGTTCTGCTAATCATATCTTCATAAATACTTATAATTCTATTAACTGAAATATCAGATTGAAAAAGTCTGTTTGCCCTTTCAAAACCCTTTAATGATTCTTTTTTCATAATATCCGGATTATTAATATACATTTCTATTGCTTCTTTCAGTTTAAGAGTATCTTTCGGCGGTATAATGATATTAGTATTGCCGTAAACTTCCGGTATTCCGCCTGTACTTGTTGCAATACATGGTTTTTTCATAAACATGTATTCAATATTGTTGACGCCAAAAGGTTCGTTTAAAGAACATGAAACTGCAACGTCAAACATATTGACGAATTTTTTTACATCGCTCTGGTATCCCCAAAATTTGAGATTGTTTGAAATTCCTATTTTTCTTACCATATTTTTTAGCATTTTCTCATCGCTGCCGCTTCCTACTATATGAAACATTAACGGTTTACCAGATAAAGGTTTTAAACCAGATTTTATCAAAAGTTCTGCAGCTTTTACAAAATAAATATGTCCTTTTTGCTCCGTAACCCTTCCTGCCATTCCGATATTGAAAAAATTTTTAAATTCATCAATATTTCCGCAACTATCGATATTATTTTTTATATTAACGCTGCTTCGGTTAGGATCAATATTGTTAATACCGTAATTTATAAATTCTGCTTCGTTTATTCTTTCATAAATTATATCCATCTTACTTACAATTTCTTTTATGTCTATAACATTGTATTCTAGTTTAAAAATTTTATTTATAATACGCTCAAGGTTGCCGGGCATATATTCTTTATATTCTTCACTTGAAAAATATTTAATAAAATAATCTTTTACGGCCAGGCTCACAAACAATAACCTGCATGCAAACGCATAATAAGGATAACCGCTAAAGATGTTGATAGTGCTGACCACCGGTATTTTAAGAAAATTGCCTGCCAAGACGCCGAGATAATTTCCTGTTCCTAAGTGAGTATGAATTATATCTATATTTTCAGTCCTGCATAGCTTTATTATTTTTTTAACGGCAAAAACATTTTTCCTTTCAGGATCAAAAATTGAATAATAAGGCACTTTGTTATTATTCAATAAAAAAATCATTTTTTTATTGAAAGAATGTATAAAAAAAAACGCTTTATGTCCTTTTTCAATCTGTTTTTTTGCAAGATAAATAGCGCTGTTTTCTGCGCCGCCCCAGCCTCTTGAAGAAATTATATGAAGAATTTTCATTTTTATTGAGTTATATAAATATTGTCTTACGAATTAGCATAGATAATTTGTAGATTTAGCTATTTATTAAATTTTTTATGAAATATAACGATCTATAAAACTTACGTAAAATTTTTGCCTGCACCGGGTTTAGTAAACTTATGCGCATTGCTTTATCTATCAGTGTATTAACCGCAATGCGGTACTTGTCGTCGTTATAAATTTCCGATATAGGAACAAACGGTTTTACAGGCGAGATTAGCTCTAATTGGTAATGATTTCGCAAATATTCTATCGTAGAACTAAATCTCATAGTAAATTGTTTATTTACAATGCTATCTGTATAATAAAATATTTTGTGCTCAGACTCAAGCAATATCGATTGTGCGCTAATAATCTGGTTCCTTCCTATTTGTTTTTGACTTTTAAGAATAGCTTTCACTGTCGCCAACCTGTTGTATGATTCTAAAGCAGTAGATTTTATTATAGTCGGCGGCTCGTTAGTTAAATGACCTCGCTTCACAGGTTTTATTTTTTTATATAAACCTGATAAACCGGTTATATCGAAAAACGATATTTCTATAGGATATGCATATGTTTCGCAGTGAACATTGGCATCTCCGAATATATTGGTAAATCCTTGTATGACATTTTCATACATAAAACAAAAACGCCGATTATTGTCAAAGATAAACATACCAGTTTTAATCAATTCTTGCGTAAAATCCTGAAAAGAAATATCCAATCCATCTTTGAGTAATTCCCTATATAGCAATTCGGCATATGATGCATGGTCTCTAAAAAATAAAACAACTTCAATATGACATCCACACTGCTCAAGCGCATCTTTGAAAAACCGCAATTTATCGCTACGTCCATAAAGGTATCCAAAATCCTCCGAACTTAATATTATAATCTTATGATTGGATTTTTTTATCTCATAACAGAGCTTTTCCAATGTACCGTACTTTTTCCTAAAGCACTTTTGATCGTTTAATTCTCGTACAATATTATGATGTCCGCTGTATTTACCAATTCTACCGGCAGACGGAAATAACACGCCGCCGTCAGATAACAGTTTTTGGTTAGTAGCAAGTAAACTCTGTAATGCGGTTGTACCTGTTTTATGCGTTCCAACATGCAGAAAAAGTTTTTTCTTCATTATTTTATGATATCTTAAATTAAAATTATTTACAGGAGAAAGTAGTTAATTAACATTATAACTATTTTAATAATAACTCTTATTAAAATAAACTTTTTATAATTATTTTAGTTAAAATTATAAACCCTTATTGTAAATAAAATATAAACAAACTATAAACGGTTTATAATTAGAATAATTTTGGACGCATTAATAACAATCTCATACATTAATGCGAATAAGCGTTTTTTTATAATCGTTTGTCAATATTTTTATGTACCTTTAATTATTCAAATTTTCTTTTTATGCGGGTTTTTCTTTCATTTGAATGTTCATTTTTAGCAGATCCCGCTTTAATTTCAGCTTCTACTTTCATTATTTCGTTCATTGTCCATTTAAGTATAGATAGAATAGGACTTTTCGTCTGTTACAAATTACGTTAGAATTTTTTTAAATAATTTGGTATTATTAATTATAGACTTCCTCCCTAAAACGTTAATGTTTTATTTACAAAGAGGAGACTATTATACACATTAGCAAAAAACTAAATATCAATAATTCTTTAATTTATTGTTAATTGAAAACGTAACATTATTATACACAATCATATTTTTTTACATTTTTGATTAATTTATAATTATTATTTTAATTTTTTTAATATAAAATTTTATATTAAAAATTATGGAGTTTAATAAAATATAATTGTAGTAGCTAAAATGCCAAATTTCAACAAAATATTTATAAGAAATAATAAAACATTTGATATTATTGTTTTTTTTATAGGTTTTGCTTTCTTTATAAGCCTATCTTTGCTTTTGGCAGGAATATTTTTTCAAACATCTTTAAAATTGTTTTTATCCGAAATATTAAATGTTAATCTCCGAAACGCTATTTTTTTAAGTTTTAAAATATCTTTTATAGTAGTTTTAATAAATTTAATTATAGGAATACCTTTAAGCTATATATTATCTTTTAAAAAGAACAAGATTTCTTTTTTACTGGATTTGATAAGCACTCTTCCTCTTACAACGTCTCCGCTTGTAATAGGCTTTGCCGTATTGATAACAATGGGTCCGCTAAACCCGATAGGAAAATTTTTCATATCACACGGAATAAAATTTGTTTTTACTCCTCAAGGTATTATACTTGTGCAGCTTATAATTTCATTTCCCTTTTTCGTTAATATTTTAAAGGAATCATTTGATTCAATCAACAGAAAAATGATTAATTTAAGCAAAACCTTAGGAGCTTCTTCTTTTGAAATATTATATAAAATAATACTCCCTCTTTCATTAAACGGATTATTGGCTGGAATGGCAATGAGCTGGTCGCGGTCTATGGGCGAATATGCCGCTACCCAGATGGTATCTGGCGTAATTCCAAACCTGACAGAAACAGCGCCTATAGAAGTTTTTGTCAAAACAAGCTATGGAAATTATCCTGCGGCAATTGCAATTTCAGCTGTATTAATGGTTATATCGTTTATATCTCTCGGTATTTTTAAATTCTTTTATTATAAAACAAAAAAGTCAACATAAACAATATGAATTTTCTAGAAATTAAAAATATCAATAAGTCCTTTAAGAATAAAAAAGTACTTAAAGATATAACTTTAACAGTCAAAAAAGGCGAGATATCGTCAATATTCGGCTATTCAGGAGAAGGTAAAAGCACACTATTATCTATGATTTGCGGTTTAATAAAACAAGATTCGGGAGATATTATTTTAAAAGGAAACAATATTAATAAAATGGAACCTTATGAACGTTCCATTTCTCTTGTAATGGACGAACCGCTTTTGTTTCCTAATATGAATATAATGAAAAATATTGCTTTTGGTTTGAAATTACATAAAAATATAGCAAAATTATCTTCAGGCAAATATAGCGAAAAACCAATCAAAAAAACTGTCTTAGATATTATGGATATTTTAGGTATTTCAGGGTTAGAAAAAAGATATCCTGATGAAATAAGTATGGGGCAATCGCAAAGAATAAGTTTAGCCCGCGCTCTTGTTACAAACCCGGAAATTATACTGATGGATGAGCCATTTTCTAATTTAGATATAATTTCTAAAACAAAAGTAAGAAGTTTAATTAAAAATATTCAAAAAGAACTTAAGATAACAATACTTTTAGTTACCCATGACATTGAAGATGTAATGAATCTTTCAGATACTATGTTTATTTTAAATAACGGAGTCATTCAGGATTCGGGAAATCCAAAAGATATTTTAAAAAAACCATCAACAATGGACACGGCTTATTTGCTTGGAACAGAAAATATATTTGAAGGAAAAATCGCCTCAATAGATAAAGAAAATAATAATATAATAATTTATTTTAGAAATAATAGCTTAAATAATGAATATTATATTGAAAGCTATTATCAGCAAGGATTTGAAGAAAATGAAAATATATATTTTGTAATAAGGCCCGAAGATATAATCATTTTAAGAGAAGACAGAGCTCCTTCTAAGGCAGTTAAAGAGAACCATTTTAGAGGAAAAATAACGTCCGCGGTTTTTACCTCGCGTATGATGGAATTATTAATAGACACTTCGGAAAATAAACCGCAAAATATTCAGTTTAAAGTTTTATTGCCGTTCCATGCTTATGAAATAATGAATTTATCCATCGGCAAAACTGCGTCAATTTCTCTTAAAAAATCCGCAATACATATAATAAAAAAGAAACATACAAAAATAACATAAAAACAAATCAATTTAACAGTTAAATAAATATAACTAAATAAAAATTTTACCAACCTAATTAATTAAGTTAGTAAACAGGCAGGCAAAATTATTAAACAACATTTATAATTATAATTAAATAAATAAAACTCTAAAATAATATTATTGGAATTATTATTGATTATTTATAATTATAAAATTCATTACTAAATTAATAACAAACCTCTCAATATAAATAATATAAATGATTATTTTTATTTTTTATTTTTTTTATCTTTACTTAAAACTATTGAATTTATTAAACCATCGCTCACTATTATCTTGATTTTATCATTTGCGTTTACATCGGAAACTGAAGAAATAATTTTATCCCTTTCATTAAACGCTATACTATAACCTCTCTTTAAAACAGAATACGGGCTTATTGATTCTAATGTATTATTTAATAATTTTATATTATTTTTATTAATAAATATTTTATTTTTCATTGCTTCATTTAATAATTTCAAATTATTTTCTAATATTTGTTTATTTTTTTTTATTTTTGCAATTATTAAACCCGTCATCTGTATATTATCGGAAAATAAATTTTTTTGATTTAATCTAATAACCGATAAAGGATTATAAATATTCAATCTATCTGATATATTATTTACATTTTGTTTATTTATAATTAAATAATAATAAATAGCTTTATTTATATTTGAGCCTAAATTATCAACAGGGGTCTTGAGAAAGCTGATTTTACGAATAATAATATCATTTAATATTTTATCGGTTTTTTCAATTAAAATTTTGTAATCTTTAATAATATTGCGCGGATGGCGTAACTTTAACCTGATATATATCTCTTTAAATCTTAAATATTTATCTTTTAGAATATAAGAAGGATGCCTGAGCTCAAGCCTTTTGTTCAACGAACTTACTATATTTTCAAAATCATTAATATTTGTATTTACTGCGTTAAAAATATCATTTGTAATATCGTCAATTAATATAAATTTTTCTTCTATTGTTTTTTTAGGATTTTTATTATACTGTCTGCTCTGCAAATATTTTATAGCATTATTTTTATTTTTAATTATATTTAAAACTGCTAATTTTAATCTGCCGTTAAAATTTTTTATTGAATAACTTATATCTGATTTAACTGGAACTGATATTTCTGCTGCATTAGAAGGCGTCGAAGCTCTTACATCCGCAACAAAATCGGCAATAGTAAAATCTGTTTCATGCCCTACTGCACTAATAACCGGAATTTCTGAATTATAAATAGCATACGCAGTTTTTTCTTCGTTAAAAGACCATAAATCTTCTAACGAACCGCCTCCTCTGCCTACAATAAGCACATCAATTTTACAATATTCCCTGCTGTATTCATTAAGCAATTTTATAGCATTAGCTATCTCAGCCGAACTGTTAATTCCTTGAACGGATGCGTTTGCAAATATCAGATGAATATTGTCAAATCTTTTTCTTATAATTTTTACAATATCATGCAATACGGCACCATTTTTAGAAGTAACTATTCCTACAATGTGCGGAAGAAAGGGGATGTTTCTCTTATGACTTTTATCAAAAAGTCCTGCATTTTGCAATTTTTCTTTTAACTGTTCATAGGCTAACGCAAGCCGACCGTATCCTTCAGGTTCTATTTCTGATATAATAAAGCTGTAAGTCCCTTTTGGCTCATATAGATTAATTCTTCCGAACGCAATAACCGACATTCCTTCTTTAATTTCAAATTTTAATCTTTGTATATCATATTTGAAAATTATAGAAGATATTTTAGCTCTGCTATCTTTTAAATCAAAATAATAGCCTGAAGCATAGCCGCTTTTAAACCCTGATATTTCACCTTTAACCCATAAAGAGTAGAATTTAGTTTCAACTGTTTCTTTAATTAAAAGCGTTAATTCAGATACAGAATATATTATTTTATCGTTATTAATATTTTCAATCATGATGTTATATTTTATTTTTAATGAAAATAGCTATTAAAGCACCCGCTAATGTAATATATCCTAAAACTGCGAATGCGTCGCCGTAAGAAGCAATAGAAGCAAGCATCTGAATTAAATAATCAAAAAAGGCTAATTTATTTGACGGAAATACTGCTCCAAATCTTAAATAAGACGGAGCCTTATTTATAATATCGCTCTGTAAAAAATTAATCATATTATGATAAATTGAAGAATTATAATTAACATCCCTCGCATATTGATTTAAGTGATAAACCTGCCTTATTACCAGTTCATTTCCTATAAAAGCAATGCCGAAAGAAGCTCCTATTTGTAATGTTGCAGGAATAAGGCTTGAAGCTTCAGGGATGAGTTCTTTTTTAACGGAATTTAATGCGGCACTCATAACTGGTGCATTAAGCAAACCTATACCGATACCTCTTATGATTTGATTAATAATTATATCATACATACTTGTATTCAGAGACAGATTATTGAATAAAAACATGGAATAAGCCACAATCAGCAATCCAATTACTAAAGGATATCTCGGGCCGATTCTGTCCGTTATTCTTCCTGCAAAAAAAGAAACTAAAGCAACCGAAATAGCGGTAGGAGCCATTAATATCCCAGCACGCATCGCATTATAGCCAAGAATATTTTCAAGAAAAAGCGGAAGGAGAAACATTGCTCCAAAAATACCCACAGCTCTCACCATATTTACTAAAGTGGATATAACAAAATTATAATTTGAAAAAATTTCTAAATTTATTAATGGAGTTGCTACAAAAATTTCATTTATGAGAAAACCGACAAAAGCAATTCCGCTTATGAGCTCAGATTGTATTATTGCCGGAGAATGCCATCCGAATGTCTGTCCTTCGTTTAAAGCGTAGAGTAATAATCCTAAGCATAGAGAAATAAAAGCGAAACCGACATAATCAAATTTTTTATTATATGCTGTTACAGGTTTATCATATGCTAAAATAATAGCTGCGCCTAATAATGCGATAATACCGATAGGAACATTAACATAAAAAATCCATCTCCAATTTACATAATCTACAATATAACCTCCAAGAGCAGGACCGACCGCAGGCGCTACCATTGCACCTATTGACCATATACCCATTGCCTCCCCTCTTTCCGAAGGCGGAAAAACTTCGGCTAAAAGATTTAACCCTGTAGGAGTCAGCCCTGCGCCGCCAATTGCCTGAATTATACGAAAAATAATCAAATCTGTAAATGAAGGAGAAATTCCGCTTAATGCAGAACCTATTGTAAAAATTAATATTGAAAACATAAAAGGATATTTTATTCCATATTTTCTTCTAATAAAACTCATAGGCAAAATAACGATAGAATAGGTTATAGTATAAGCAATCATAACCCATTCAACGTCAGTTATGTCTACGCCGAAATGGGACATAATTTTAGGCATTCCTACCGTAACGATATTTACATCAAGAATAGCCATAAACGAGGATACTACAACTAAAGCAAGAATTATCCATTTATAATTTTTATGAGATGCATCAACCATTTTAATTTAAATTATAAAATAATTTACTGTCGTTATATAAAAATTTCCATAAAATTATAAACTTATTATTAACCCTAAATCGCCGAGAAAAAATTTAAAATTAACATCAACACTGATTAACACAATATATAAGTAAATATGATATTTAATTTATATAATCATTTATATAAATTATAAATGAGTGAAAAATATAACAGCCGTAAATATTTATATTTACTCCTGTCTTAATGTCTTAATGCTGCCTGCAAGTTCTATCGGCAATTTTGAGATTGATTACTATAAGGATAAGGATAGTGTAAAATTTTAATGATTTTTAAAAGTTTATTTGTTTCGTCCCACCTTTTTCTTTAAATCATCAACAAGCGAATAAACCACTGGGACGACTATCAATGTTAAAAACATGGAAGTAAGAAGCCCGCCTATTACATCTATACCCATCGGCGCTCTTGAAGAAGCGCCCACCCCAGTGCCGAGAGCTATAGGGAGCATGCCAAAAACCATAGCCATTGTAGTCATTAGAATAGGACGCAGTCTGACACTTCCTGCTTCAATTATTGCGTCATTTCTCTTATAATTACGTTCTTTAATTAAAATAATCGTATAATCTACCAATAATATAGCATTTTTTACAACAAGACCAAGCAGCAGAATTATTCCGATAAGAGCAATAACGCTTAAATTTCTGTGAGCAAGGTATAACGCTCCTATCGCTCCGATTAACGCAAGCGGAACGGAAAGCATAATTACTAACGGATCTATAAAACTGTCAAATAAAGACGCTAATATCATGTAAACAATTATTAATGCAAGGAGTAAGGCTCCTCCCATTGAGGCAAATGATTGCTGCTGTTTTGAAGCCATTCCTGAAAACTCATAAGTATATAAAGATTTTTTCGGCAGTATCTGCTTCATATATTCGGCTGCTTTTTTAATTCCAAATCCTAAAGGAACATGATTAGCCATATCGGCATAAACAGTAACCGAATTTTCTAAATCCCTCCTGTTAATTACCTGCGGACCTATTGTTTTTTTTATAGTTATAAGGTCTCTTAAGGGTATAAGTTTGCCTTTATCATTTGATACATATAAATTTTTAATATCATCCGGTTTATTTCTTTCGTTTCTAAATAATCTTATCTGCTGGTTATATATATGATCTTCGTAAACAAAATTATAATTTTTAAAAATATTTATATCTCCGCCGATCAGGGCATCAATTGTTTCGCCGATTGATGTTACGCTAACCCCGAGAGACCCTGCAATATTCCTTCTAATATGGATTAAAAGTTCGGGCTGATGAAATTGCATATTTGATGTTATATCCACAAGTCCTTGAGTTTTTCTTAATTTATTTATCAACTTATTGGAATAGACGGTAATTTTACGTAAATTTGGACCCATAATTATAACTTGAAGAGGTGCCACATTTTGAGAAGCCCCGCCGACGGTAGGCATATCCATAACCTGAGTAATAACGCCCGGCACAACTGCTAATTTTTTTCGTAAAATCCCCATCACCTGCTGCTGATTTAAATTTCTATTGCTTTTAATCGCAACAAAGAACATACCTTTATATCTTGAACCGTTTGCGCCAAACCCTGTTGCCATAAAAATACTTTTTAGAAAAGGCGTCTTCTGAACTACTTTATATAATTTTGCAGAATACTTTTTCATAACCCTGACGCTTGTTCCTTCAGGAGCCTGGAAATATACAAGAAAATTGCCTGAATTGGACGGGGGCATCATTTCTTTGCCGATATATTTAGTCATATATAAAGAACCGATAAATATAAGTAAGGCTGTTAATATAACAAGCAATCTATGTTTTAAACTCCACGCAATCATACCTTTGTAAATATGCGTAATTTTTATCATCATATTTTCAAGAATTGTAAATAACCTGCCATGTTCTTTTTTGTGAACGACAAACCTTGACGCAAGCATAGGAGTGAGCGTAAAAGATACGAACAATGAAACTAATACGGCAAAAGCGACCGTTAAACCGAATTCATAGAAAAACTTTCCTATCATACCCGGCATAAATGCGACAGGAACAAACACTGCTACAATAGATAAAGTTGTAGCCATAATAGCCATACCTATTTCACTCATTGAGTTAAAAGAAGCACTGACTCTTTCTTCTCCGTTTTCAACATGCCTGAATATATTTTCAATGACAACGATAGCATCGTCTATTAATAGTCCTACGGAAAGAGACAATCCAAGCATAGTCATATTGTTCAATGCGAAACCCATTAAATGCATAAATCCAAATGTAGAAATTATAGCAGCTGGTAATGATATTGCCGCAATTAATGTTGTTCTTATGTCTTTCAAGAAAAAAAATACAATTAAAACTGTCAGAAGAGCGCCCCATATAATATCAAATTCAACCCCCGATATAGATCTTTCAATATACGTAGCGCTGTTATACGCGACAGACGCATTCACCCCCGGAGGAAACGAATATTTAACTTTGTTTAAATAATTTATGGATTCATTTGCAACTTTTACTGCATTTGCGTGTGTTTTAATAGTTATACCGAGACCTACGGCAGGTTTTCCGTCGAAAGTAGTTATAGAAATAGCGGGAGCTTGATAGTTTTTTGCAAGACCTATTTGAGAAAATCTAACGGGAACGCCTTTAACATTATTTATAATCATATTGTTAAAAGCTTTTGAGCTGTGCAGTCTTCCTTTTAAATAAGTAAAATATGTTTTTGTGTTAGTTTTTAAATTGCCTGTCGGCATTGCAATGCTTTGAGATTTTATAGAGCTTATTATCTGATTAACGCCAAGATTATGGCTTATTAATTTATTATTATTTATATTAAATTCCATTCTTCTGTTTCTAGCACCGCTGACTATAACCTGTCCAACGCCGGATAATCTTTCAAACTTACGTTCTAATACTTTTTCGGCATAAAAAGTCAAAAATCTTTTAGAACGGTTTCCACTCAAAGTAAT
Organism: Candidatus Acididesulfobacter sp.; assembly: GCA_027365695.1. Classification (GTDB taxonomy): domain Bacteria; phylum SZUA-79; class SZUA-79; order Acidulodesulfobacterales; family Acidulodesulfobacteraceae; genus Acididesulfobacter. Next base: position 19,473 of record DAHXMB010000184.1, read on the forward strand.
CCATAAAATAGGCGAAGAATTTACATTTAATTTTTTATCACCGGAGTATTTATGTTTTTTGGCAGCGTGTCTAAAATTGCATCCACGTCGGCGGTAACAACTTCATATCTATGGTCTATATTTTTGTTTAAATGAAATTCAACGATTACGCTTGATTGCCCTACGCTGCTCGTGGACATAATATGTTTAATTCCCGAAACAGAATTTACCGCATCTTCAATTTTTTTTGTAACATCAAGCTCCATTTCTTTAGGGCTTGCCCCCGGCAATGTTGTTGTGACGGTAACAATAGGGAATTGAATATTAGGATATAGATCTACCGCAAGTGTAAAGTATCCAAAAATACCCAGAACAACAAAGATACTTACCATCATTACGGCAAATACAGGCCTTTTAATAGATATATCGGATATTTTCATAGCAATTTAGTTTGCTTTATTTTGCCTTAGTTAAATTTATTTTAAATTATTTAACGACAGAGACATCCTGTCCATTTCGCACAAGATTTGACCCTTTCGCTATTACATAATCATTTTTAGTTATACCTTTAACAATTTGTATATATCCATCTTTAGGTATGCCTGTCTCCACCTTTTTCATATAAACTTTGCCATTTTTATAAATAAAAACAAAATTTCCGGTTAAACCTGTTCTTAGAGATGTTTCAGGAACAAATAATCCGTTATCTATCTTTTTTACCTTAATTTCAACATTAGCAAATAACTGAGGTCTAAGCATTAATTTATTATTTTTAAATATAGCTTTTACTCTGACCATTCTGGTTTGAGCACTAAGCTGCGGGCTTATAAAATAAATTTTGCCTTTAAATATTTTATGCTCAAAACCTTTTACTTTTGCCAGTACTATTTGTCCTGTTTTAATTTGAGGAATTTGGCTTTGCGAAATATGAAATTCTAATTCAAGCGGTTTCATAGAGACAATTTCATAGGCAACTTTATTTACGGGGACATAATCTCCCATGTTAATATTTCTTTTATAAACTACACCGTTAATCAAGGATTTTATCAAAGTATCTCTGTAATTTTTTGCATCAATGCCGAGAACAGATTTATCGGAATTTAACACCGATACCGCCATTTTATAATTTGAAACGGCAGTATCATACTCTAAAGGGGTTAGAAGTTTTTGTCCATATAACATCTTATCGCGTTTTAATGTCGATAAGGCAAGGGAAAGATTAGCTTTGTCTTTATTGACCACGCCCTGTTGAGCCTTTAAAGCATAATAAGCTTTTGTTCTGTCAATAACTGCCAGCACTTCCCCTGCATTAACCAAGTTACCGTCATGAGCATAAATTTTCACTATTTGGCCTGCAGTTCTCGAAGAAACATTTGCGGTAATGATGGTAAGTATCTTTGTTGTTCTGGGTATTTTTGGATACTTTACACTTGCGGTAGATCTATATCCTAATATTCAATTCCCTATTGTTACCGTC
>DAHXMB010000046.1:0-10450 GCA_027365695.1 Candidatus Acididesulfobacter sp.
ATAAAAGTAAAAGCTTATTTAAATTTTAACGGGGTATTCACACATAAAGGAAGTTTAAAAATATATCTGTCAACCGGCATAAATCATACTCCGGTATATCTTGACACTAAAATACCGATAGGAACAACTATAAAGCCAAAAATAATAAACAAAATTACAACCAAATGAAAATATAGAACAAAACCCGATAATTCAACAAATTCTTCATTTGTTAACATAATATATAATATATAATATATATAATTAAAATAAAATAATATATCTATTTTTAATTGTTTTTATATGTTTTATTATAACACAAAATATATAATTCAATGATGGGTAATTCTACCTTAATCCTGCAATAGAATTTTATATACTGGATTCCCGCTTTCGCGGGAATGACTTTGCGGAGTTTTATTATTTCACCTTTTGTGTGTCATTCCAGCGTAAGCAGGAATCCAGAGTTATTTAGCATTAGAACTTATAAATAGTTTCTAACGCAGGATTAAGGTTCTATTATGCAATAAACATAACAATAATGTAATAAAATAATAATTAAATAATAATGAATTGTAATAATATTAATAATAATATCGCGAATAAATTAAATTTCTTTGATTTAATGAATTGTTATGCTGAAAATAATATAAGTTTTGTGTTTATTATTGATTATGAATTAAAATCGCCTTTAATATTTAAGTTATCGGAAGTTAATAACTCTGATATTAATAAATATTGCAAAAGTAATATTATTAATAATAAAACAATAAAAATAAAATATAACATAGACGGATTTAAAAACTATAATATAAATAATTACAATAATAAACAAAAAACTATTAAAAATTATAAAAATATATCCATAAAAAAATTTCCTATAGATTTTGAAACATACAATAATAGCTTTAAATTAGTAACCGATGAACAAAAAAAAGGCAATTCTTTTCTTTTAAATTTGACATTTAAAACTCCTATAGAAATTAATTATTTATCCTTAGAAGATATTTTTTATTTAAGTATTGCAAAATATAAGCTTTATTTTATTAAAGACGGTTATGAATTTGTAGTTTTTTCTCCTGAAACTTTTATAAATATAGACGAAAAAAATAGAATTTTTACATATCCGGTAAAAGGAACAACTGACGCAAAATTACAAAACTCTAAAAAAAATTTATTACACAACAGCAAAGAATTAGCCGAACATCTAACGGTCGTAGATTTATTGAGAAATGATTTAAATATAGTGAGTTCTGAGATAAAAGTAAACAAATTCCGTTATATAGAAAAAATTAGAACAAATGCAAGTCCATTATTGCAAATGGTTTCAGAAATTGAAGGCAAATTAAAAGATGGCTATATTAAAAAATTAGGAGATATTTTTTTAAAATTACTGCCGGCAGGTTCAATTTCCGGGGCACCTAAACGCAAAACATTAGAAATAATTAAACAGGCTGAATTAGAACCGAGAGGCTATTATACAGGTGTTTTTGGTTATTATGACGCTATAAAAAATTGCCTTAAAAGTTCCGTTATGATAAGATTTATTGAAAATAAAGACAATAAATTATATTATAGAAGCGGCGGCGGAATAACAATTTATAGCGATGCCTTAAAAGAATATAATGAAATGATAGAAAAAATATATGTACCGATTTATTGAAACAATCAAATTAGAAGACGGAAATTTCAAATTAATAGACTATCATAATAAAAGGCTGAATAAAACTATTCTTCATTTTTTTAAGAAAAGCCCTGCGATAGACATCGGAAAATTTCTCCCGCTTGCCGATACCGAGTTTAAAAAAGGATTATTTAAATGCAGAATTATATATTCCGATAAAATAGAAAATATTGAAATTACCCCTTATGTAAAAAAAAATATTAAAAGATTAAAAATTGTAAGATCAAATATAGATTATAGCTTTAAATATGAAAACAGAAATAATATTGATGATATTATTCATAATACAATCAATAATTTCTTATTAGAAAAAGAAAGTTTTAAAAATAAAAACCGTTCAAATCCTGAAAATGTTAATAATTTAAAAGACGTTAATAAAAATGAGTTAGCTAATAAGTTAGCCATTGATATTTTAATAGTAAAAAACGGATTAATCACCGATACATCTTATTCAAATATCATATTATATGACGGAAAAGAATGGTTCGCCCCCAAAAGTTTTATTTTAAACGGGGTTAAAAGACAATTTCTTTTAAATACAGGTAAAATTAAAGAAATAAAGATTGCTTTGGAGGATTTAAAAAATTTTGAAAAAATTTCTTTAATAAATGCAATGCTTGAACCGCAAGATATTGAAATTGGCATAGAAAATATATTTGAATAATAATCTTAATGAAAACGCCAAAGAAATCAGAACATCTAATAATTTCTTCTATAAAATATATCGGAATAAATAATTTTTTTAATGAAACAGCATTGAAACTCCTACAATAAGCAAAGTAATGCCTAAAATAATAATAAGCGTCTCCTTTTTACTTTTAATTGCTATTCTTGCAAACAAAATTCCTGAAGGAATTGCAATAATCCCTATAAAAAATGCGTCAAATAAATTTATATGTTTTAAAGCGATGTAACCTATAGCGCCGCTTAATGCGGCTATAATCATAACAAGCGTTGATGTTCCGATGGAATCTTTTATTGCTAATCCAAAGACTATAATATACACAAGCATGTATAATACGCCGCCGCTTGTGCCGAGAAGACCTGCAAGAATTCCTATAATAAAACCAAAAATAAGTATAATTATAAAATTTATGTGCGGATTCTCAAAATGGAAAACCCTTTTTTCTTGATATTTTCCTTTTGTTTTTAAGAAAAAAGCACCCATTAACAACATAAATACGCCGAATATTTTTTCTAAAAGCCTCTGCGGCATACTGACTGAAATATATGCGCCAAGCTGAGCGCCTACTACCGCTCCTATCATTGTAGGTATGCCGATGCGGTAATTAACTCTTTTTTTAAAGGCATACGTTGCCGTCACCGAAAATGAGACTATAACGTCAATTAAAAGGCTTGTGCCTATTGCTATTGAAATGGGTACATTAAATATAAAAGCAAGCACGGGAACGACTATTATAACGCCGGATGCCCCTATAAGACCAGTCGCTGCGCCGACTATTATTCCCGTTATAGAAAGTATAACTATGTTTAAAATATCCATATAATAATATATAATAATTAAAATAAAATATAATAATTAAAATAAAATAAATAAAAAGCAAAACTTATAAGTTTAAAAAATTCAAGTAAAAGATTTAAATAAAGTTTAATAGGACAATTTGTTAATCTAATTTAATCCAATAAATAGAAAGCGCAAATATAAAATAATAAATTAAAATTGCATAAATATCTCCGATTTGTTTGCCTTTTCAATTAAAAACCACGCTGCCCCGACTATACCGTCAATTTCAGGCAGCAGCATTTCATCTGTTATAGAAAATTTAGCAGCGGCATTAGAGCAGATATAAAAATGGATTCCTTCAGTACGCTTTAATTCTTTAATTATTGAATATAAATTATCCGGAAGACCGATTCTTTTTAAACCTTCCTTTAATTCATCAAGCATATTTTTATGGATTAAATAATCTTCGGCAGTTTTTATACCTTCTTTTGTTACAAGTTTCGCGGCAAAACCGACAAACAAAACATTTATCTCGTCATAAATAGCACTTCCTAAATGTATAAAATCAAACGGCGTTAATATAGCATCAAATGCATCATTGGATATAATAACAGACATTCTTTGCATTGTTCCTCCCATAATAATAATGTATTATACAAATATCATTTTAATTTAAATGCCAATTTTATTATTTATATTTTTATTATTTATAATTATAAATAGTTTCTAATGCGAGATTAAGGATATAATATATTTACTATTTACTCCTTATTTATTTATCAAATGTTTCTTCTAATTCTTCTATGGTTTCTTCTTTTACTTCCGCTGTTTTTTCTTTAAGTATTACAAATATAATGCCGCCTAATATTAAAATAGCCGAAATGAAAAAATTTAACGATATTTTTTCATTTAAAAATATTATACCTAAAGCTGCTGCTATCGCAGGCGTTAATAATTGAACGGACGATGATAAAACACGGGATAATTTTGTTACTACCTTATACCATAGCATATAAAAAAGCGCTGAAAATATTGCTCCGGATAAAACACCCATCATTATCGGATTTAAATAAACATAGGGCGTTTTAATGTATTGCTCATTAATAAATCCATTTTTAAAGAACGCAAATATTATTATAAAAGGAATAAAATAGACTAAAGAATAAATAAAATTTGATGCTGTCCTTAATAAATATTGTTTTTCAAATTTACCTTTTAACGTATAAATTCCCCAGCCTATTCCTGAAATAATCATCATAAAAGCACCAAAATACCCGATGAAATTTTTAGGAACGGATAATCCTTTATATACAAGCAGAACGAAACCTCCCATTGAAATTATAACGCCTAACCATTGCAATAAAAAAAGTTTTTCTTTATGAATTAATATTGCATCTCCAATTATTGTGAATTGGACGGCAGAAAACACTAAAAGCGCTCCAACGGCTACACCGACTTCAATATAGCCGACTGAAAAACAAAATGCATATACAAATAATGCAAATGCAGATAAATAATTGGGTTTTGGAAGTTTAATTTTTTTATAAGAAATGATTAGAAAAAGCATTAACGCTCCGCTTCCAAGACGCAGCAAACTGTATGTCAATGGACTTAATGCGCTATTATGCAGCGCAGTTCTCGCAAGCAGGCTGTTTACCGCAAATCCAAAAATTGTTAAAAAAGTCAAGAAAGCAATCCATATATAATTTAATTTATTTGATTTTTTTATATATTGCATAAAATATTTTATTATTAATAATAGTATTTTTTAACATAACATAACATAACATAACATAACATAACATAACGCGATAATTTAAAAAGTTACCTGAACAATGGTATATATAATAAATATAATTTAATTTTTAACTTTTCCATGAAAAATATAATAAACTATATTGCATTGCTGCTATTTTATATTATCTTATATTATTGAAAATTTTTAAAGCAATTAAGTATTAAACTATTAAATATTAAAAAGTAAATATTAAAAAGTCATAGGCTGATAACCTTCCGACATTAATTGAGCAATACATCCTCCCGCCGAAGGAACCATAATAATCTTTTTTCCGATTAAAATATCCGTGACTCCATAAGCATCTGCAATAACAACACAGGCATGAGACATAATATTATTATTTAAAATTTGTTCGTAAGCTTCCAGAATATCTTTATCGTCTGTTTTAGCGATAAAATCTTCCGCCTGCCCGACAAAAATCAATTTGACATCTTCAAACGCTCCGCTGTTCATTGTTCTCCATGCCATATTGAGACCGAGCAAAACTTTAACAGGATTTTCTGCTCCTGATAAAATGACAATCAATGCTTTTGACCTTAACACTTTAAATCCTCCTATGTAATTATTTAATTTAAAATACTTATTACTATCTATATTAATTTTAGTATAAATATAAATTTACAAACAAAATAAAAAAAATCATTATAAAAAAAATCATTTCATCATCATAATATTTTTTTTATTTTTATAATGTTCGATTAATCAAAAATATTGAAATTTTAAATTCAATAATTTAAGATACCGACTGGTCTGTATTTTAATATATAAAAAAAATTTGTCAAGTTATTTGGATTTAAAATCCTCAATGTAATGTTATATCAGTATGCATCAGATAAAACTACATGATACGACATTATCGCTTCAGCCAAAATTGCCGATAGAAAATTATTTTTCGGGATGAGCCGTCTGAATGCCGACGGCTTTAAAAGAAGATTCTCTTAATAATTATAATCTTAAGCCTTAAACTCCCTACCAACAAAATATCTTATCATGTTCAAAAACTTCTTTTACGAAACTATCATAATTTACACTATCTTCGTAAAGTTTAATAAGATTAACTTTATTTGCTTTAGAATGAAAATTAACTATTTCTAATTCTGTCTCAGACGGCTCTTTTTTAAATATATGGAGTATTTTCATGCTTCATTTCTCCTCAAAATAAAAATAAACTTTAAATTAAATCAATACTAATAAGGAATAATTACATCATAATCAAGTAATTTATTTGCCAATTCTTTGTTTGTCAAATAGTTATAAGAATTATCTTTATAATTTGTAAATATAGGAATTTCTAGCATATTTTGTAGCATATCCATATTTTTGTCTATAATATTACCGTTTTCAATCTTTTTGTCAAGAACATACACTTCGACTGTATCATTAAAAAGTGTCAAACCTCCCGACATTCTGAGAGCTTCAACCTGTCTGTCGCGCGTAAGAACGGCTATTTTTTTACTCATATTAAAATATAATAATTATTTATATTATTGCTTCGTTATTATTGTTTTTAATTTTGATATTTTATTGCTTACCTAACTTTTCTTTAATTTTTTTATGCACTACAGTTGAACCACATATTTTTATTAAATATTTTTATATTTATATATTACCTTTAATATATTACCTTTATTTGCAGAGTATATTTTTATATACTGCATTATATTTTATAAAATAAATACCATAATAATATCTGATAGTTAATAATGTAATATATAAAATTAATAGAAAAGTTAGGTATTAAATTAAATAGTTATAAAATTAAAAATTATTCACATCTCTTATAAAAAAACTAAAATGGAATGAAAAAATAATTTTTATAAATTTAAAATATTAAAAGTCTATCTTCCCCCTCAAGTTTATTAATCATACTTGCATTTTCGTATTGAGAAGCATATAAAAAACCCTCAACCTTCTTATGTATGTTTCTGATGCTGCATGAGTATTCACAAAGCGAAACATGCGAATTTACTTCTTTTAATTTGCCAACGAATTTTTCATCGTTTAACAAATTTACTCCGTCATCCATTATAAAACATTGTATCTCATAATTTAAATAATTAGCTGAACTTAAAATATTATTAATATGAGATTTATATTTATCCGTAGTAATTAAAATTGCAAGTTTCATTTAAAATCTATATCTCACGGATATCCCGCCTTATATAAGGCGGGATAAGAGATATCCTCATCAATGATCAATGTATAAAAACTTAATAATATTATAATTATAAGCATATCATATAAATAAAAGCAATTAAATATAATATAACTGTCTAAAATTGCCGATAGAGATTATTAAAAGTGCTTTAATGTTTTAAAAAAATTAGATTCCTGTCCACGCAGGAATGACACCCGTCGGGTGGAACGATAAATCCTCGCAAAGTCATTCCTGCGTGGACAGGTACGCTTTAAAGCCGTCGGCATTTAGATGGCTCATCTAAAATAAAATTTTCTATAAAGAGTAATAGATAGTTTCTATTGCAGGATTAAAGTTATAATATTAATTTTAAAAAATTTAAAAAAATGTTATTATATATATAAATATCCATACTATATAAGTATTAATTATATTTAATGGCTAAATTGTATATTAAACAACTACGCAGGTATTTAAGTTTTCACTCGACGGATGCCATTCCCGCGAAAGCGGGAATCTAATGTTCCATATAACTTTAAAGCTATTTTAAAGAATTCTATCGGCAATTTTGGGAATAATCTAAAAAATAGGAATGAAATCAAATGCAAAAAAATGCAATTGTATTATTTAGTGGGGGTTTAGATTCTTCAACAGTTTTGAAAATAGCTTTAGACGAAGGATATAATGTTATTCCTGTAAGCTTTTTTTACAATCAAAGACATCAAACCGAAATTGACCATGCAAAAAAAATCATAGAATATTTTAAGATTAAAAATCATATAATAATTAATTTAGATTTTAGCCAAATCAACGGTTCTGCTTTAATCGACTTAAAAATTGATGTTCCAAAAAATCAAATTAAATTAATTAATGCCTGTAATAATAGCGATGATGTTAATGATAATATTAATAACAATGACAATTTTGCTTCAAAAGAAAATAAATTATTAATAAATAACCGTCATACTGACAAGACAAAATATTCACGGCAAAATGATAATTTTTTAAAAGATGATAGAGATAATAAAGTTAAGGAAGCTAAGAAAAAATCAAAAATTTTAACAACCGCTATAAATCAAAATAAAAAAAACAAAAAAGAAAACTCAATACCTATTACTTACGTTCCTGCAAGAAATACTATTTTTCTTTCATACGCTATAGCAGTCGGCGAAGTTAATAATGCAGGAGATATTTTTATAGGTGTTAACTGGATTGATTATAGCGGGTATCCTGATTGCAGACCGGAATATATTCTCGCTTTTGAACAAATGGCAAATATTGCAACAAAAGTTTCCTCAATGGGAGAGGTAGAATTTAAAATACATACACCGCTAATCAGCATGGGTAAAAAAGATATTATAAAAAAAGCTTATGAAATAGGCGTCCCTTTAGAGCTTACGCACAGCTGCTATGACCCCATAAACGGGCTTGCGTGCGGAGTTTGCGATTCTTGTATATTAAGAAAAAACGGATTTATAGAGGCAGGAATTAAAGACTCTACGGTATATGCTTCTTAATTGACATTAATAAAAATTTAAATCATTTATTTATAAATACAAAATCTCCCGCCGTTTTGCTGTTTAGCTTTATACATTGCGCCGTCTGCTTCGTTTATCAGTTCTTCGGCTTTTTTTCCGTTTTTATATTCGCTTATTCCGATTGATAAGCTTATTTTTTTATTATCAAAAATGTTGTTCCCGCTGCGGTCTGAATGGCTATCTATGTTAATTTTATTATTTTCCGCCGCATTTCTTGAATCATTTTCTTTTTCTTTAATTTCTTTAATAATATTATTTAATTTATCGTTTAAACCGTTATTAAAATAATTTAATATCCTGTTAGCTACAATAGTTGAACGATTTGCATCAGTATTTGGAAGTATAGCGACAAATTCATCTCCGCCGTATCTGCAGATAATATCAATTTTTTTTCTTACGGAATTATTTAAAACGGCAGCGGTAAATCTAATTATTTCATCGCCTGCTTTATGGCTAAATGTGTCGTTAAACATTTTAAAATTATCAATATCCATAAACATTAAAACAAGGTCATAATCATATCTTGCGCATCTTGCAGTTTCTTTTTCTAATTCTTCGTAAAAATATCTTGAATTATATAATCCCGAAAGACTATCGGTTTTTGCAAGTATATTTAATTTTTGTTCAAATTTTATTTCTTTTGTAATATCTCTGATTAAATAAATAATTCCTTTTGTTTCGCCGCTATGGTCGTAAATAGGTATTCTGTCGTTTTCAAAATAATGATTTTTATTGTCAATTTCATGTATATTGGTCACTTTATACCCTGAAGCTAAGTCTCTAATCTCTAAAGGTACTATTAAATCATCGGAAAATAAATATTTAAAAAAACTAATTTCTTTAATATTTTTGTTTAAACAATTATTTAAACTAATACTAAAATTAATTGTGAAATAATTATTGCAAAATAATATTTTATTTTCATTATTGGTTATTATAACAGCTTCGTCCATTGAATTTAATATGTCGGAAATTGCTATATCGTCAACTCCGTTGATGATATTTTCTTCAATAAACGCCGGATTCATACTATTATCGTTTCCATTGTTATCCTTGCCGTTATAAGCGTAACTATCCGTCTTTAAAATATTATCTTCTGTTTTATTTAAATCTAAATTTAGATTATTATCTAATATATTTATATTATTTATATGTTCCGCATCATCGGCTGCCGACATAATTTATTCTCCTTAATAATAAAAAATAAAACAATAAAGAAATAAGTTTTAATTAATTTATTAGTTTATTAATTTATTTATTAATTTATTAGTTTATTAATTAATTTATTGGTAAATATATTAGTAAATAAACAAAACAAATATTATTTTAATTTTAATAAAAATTTAATTTATAATTTTATTTTATTTATTTATTTATTTATTTAACATATATAATAAACTATAATAAACAGTAAAACTTATATAAAATACAAAATTTAAATAAAAACACATTTTATATTTAATTTATATTTATATTTAAGTTATGTTTAACTTTTTTAATTTTATATAATTAAATTTTATATGTCAATAAAAAATAGTTGTATTTTTTAAAAAAATAATGTAGAATTTTTATGCGTTTAATTTAATAATATTATTGATTTGTTTGATAATTAAAATTTTTGGTAATAAAAATTATATCACTAATGCAGACTTTTTATAAACATTATTTTTTTTAATTATTAATATTAATTTTCTTTTATAAACTATAAACTTTTATAAATATTGGTTTTATAAATATTGATAGATACATTATTTTTTCTTTTTGAATTCTGGCAATATAAATATTAACAATAACATTTTAAACATTTTAGTTTATTGTTAATTGGAGAAATATGAACAAGGAAATGAAT
>DAHXMB010000209.1:0-4445 GCA_027365695.1 Candidatus Acididesulfobacter sp.
TATGGGAAAAGTTATGCCTTTAAAATATCAATTTAATAATCTTATGAAAACAGCGGATAAATTAAATCCTGATTTAAAAGAAGCAAAAGAAAATATTAAAACTTCCCGGCTCGGCATAGACCTGGCAAATCAAGGATATTATCCAAATTTTTCTGTATCTTTAGGTTATGGAGACAGATATTCGCTTCAACCTGTTATATCAGGCGGCGCATCAATTACTCTGCCTTTATATTTTAATGAAAGTCAGATTCCAAAAATAAACAAGGCAAAAAAATATAATATTAATGCTATTTATAAATATGCGTGGATACGATTAAAAACCGTTCAAGATTTAAAGACTGCCGTAAGCAATATAAAAAACGATTATAAAGTTTATGTTATAAATAAAAATATAACCGAACCAGAAGCAAAACTCTTATTCAATTCGTATACTAAAAGTCTTATATCGGGCAAGGCGCAGACATTTCCTTTGTTGGACAGTTTTGTCAAATTGCTTTTGATAAGACTTAAAACTTATGAATACAAAGCCGAATATTTTAAGGATAATGCTTTTTTAGAGGCGGTTATAGGGAAAAATTAACGGTTTAATTTTTTATTAATATTTAATTGATTTGCTTTGAATTTAATCGCTTTGCATATAAAAAAATTATTAATTTATATAAATTAATAATTATAGTTAAGCAGTAGATATAAATAATGTTTATAAAAATAATAATAAAGACAGAGGATATATTATGAAAAAAATGATTTATATAGCAGGTCTGATTATAACTCTTATAATAGGCATTGCGGCGTCGGCAGTTTATTTTCAATTTTTTAATTATAAATATAAAAGCAATAATAATAAGCCGCCGAAAAAAATGTCGAAAAAAATGGTAATGCCTTTAAAAAAGGGAGTTTTTGTAAGTTCAAGACAGAGACAGCTTTACGGTATAACCGTAGGTACGGTTAAATACAGAAAAATAAGCCCTGTTATAAGAGCAATCGGCGAACTGACGATTGCAGAACCGCTTATTAAAAAAATATCATTAAGATATAGCGGATATATAACAAAGCTTTATCTAAACAAAACAGGAATGAAAATATATGCCGGCGAGAAACTGTTTAATATTTACAGTCCGTCTATTTTTAGCGCAGAAAAAAATCTTTTCTTAGCTTATAAAAATTATAAAAATGCTAAGAAATCAAATTATAAATTTAGTATTTCGGAAAGCAAAAGTTATTACAGAGCTGCCGAAAAAAGGCTTGAGCTATACGGAGGTATATCAAAAAAGCAGATAAAAGAAATAAAAGACGGCGTTTATACAAAATCCGATATTGTTATTTATTCAAATTTGTCAGGCATTTTATTAAAAAAATATGTATATTCCGGACAGCATTTTACCCGCGGACAGACATTATTTAAATTAGCGGGATTAAATACATTATGGATGAATGTATCTATTTACGGAAGCGATTTAAAATTTGTCAATGAAGACAGCAAAGTATCAGTTGAATTTTCAACTTATCCGGGGAAAATTTTTAACGGAAAAGTATCATTTATATATCCGTATTTAAAATCTCACGCAAGGGTTACGGAAGCAAGAATTATTTTTAATAATAGCAAAGGATTATTGCGGCCGGGTATGTTTGGAAACGCTAAATTAATAATGAAACCGATGCATAAATTGTCGATAAAATCATCTTCGGTTTTATGGACAGGAATTGAACCTGTTGTTTTTATATATAACGGCAAAGGTTATTTTGCGCCGAAAAAAGTTGTTCTGGGCAAAAGATGGGGCAATTACTATCCTGTAATAAGCGGTTTAAAAACAGGAGAAAGAATTGTAACTTCAGGTACTTTTTTGATTTCATCCGATGCAAACTTGAAACAGTCGGTAAATTCAATGGCAGGAATGCCCGGTATGTAATATGCGATGATATTAAAAAATAGATAGCATATAGATAATTAGATAATTGTCTGCATTAATAAAATAGAAGATTATTTATATACAGCCAAGACTAATTTAAGTATTTATATAATAAATTTTATATAAATAATATGTTTGTATATATGTTTGTATATTATGCGTGTATATCATAATAATATATATGATATTGCGTATAAATCATAATCTAAATTTTATAATAAATAATTCCATAATGAATATTAAATTTATTAAATTTGAGGTTTATATATAATGATTAAAAAATTAATAGATTATTGCATAGAAAATCAATTTATAGTACTTATTTTTATGCTATTCTTAGGATTTTTCGGTATAATGGCCGTTAAAAATATTAAGATAAACGCCCTTCCTGATATTGCGCCTACGGAAGTTATTATAAAAACAAACTGGTCAGGAGAACCGCCGAATCTTATTAATTTAAGAGTGACCTATCCTATAGAATCTTATCTTCTGTCCGCTCCTAAAGTTAAAGAAGTCAGAGGAACTTCTATGTACGGTTCATCGTTTGTAACTGTCGTGTTTAACAGAGGAACAAGCATTTCATGGGCAAGAGACCAGATTTTAGCTTATATGAATCAGATTAAAACATTGCTGCCTCCGGGAGTAATCCCGGTATTAGGTCCTTATGCCAATGCTATGGGCTGGGTTTATATGTACGGGTTAATTGACAAAAATCATAACGAAAATTTAGAACAGCTAAGAACTATCCAGCAGTATTATTTAAGGTATGCTTTAGAATCGGTTCCCGGTGTTGCTCAGGTTGCGACTTACGGCGGTTTTAAAAAAGAATATCAGGTTACGTTAAATCCGAGGGCGCTTCAATATTACGATGTTTCTATTCAACAGATTACAAGCTATATAAAATCATCTAATAACGATATAGGGGCAAGAGTTATAGATTCTTCTTCGGGCGCTGAACATCTTGTGTTTGTAAAAGGCTATCTGCATACATTAAAAGAAATAAGAAATATAGTAGTCGGTATAACTGCAAATCATGTGCCTATTCTTGTAAAAAATATAGGCTCTGTAGAAAAAGTACCCGCCTCGCAAAGATCGTATTCCGATTTGAACGGTAACGGTCAGATAGTAGGCGGTGTTGTTATCATGCAGCAGGGAGCCAATACTTTAAATGTAATTAATGCCGTTAAAAAGAAAATTAAATCTTTGGAGTCTTCTCTTCCTAAAGGAGTTAAAATTATCACGACTTATGATGAATCTTCTTTAATACACAGGTCTATCAATACGTTAAAAACCACGCTGTTAGAGATAATTATTATAGTTCTGCTTGTCTGCTTTATTTTTCTGTTTCATTTCAGGTCGGCATTGGTAGTAATAATTATGATGCCGTTTGCAATATTGGGCGCTTTTCTGGCAATGTATTTATTGCATATAAGCGCAAATATAATGTCTTTATCTGGTATTGTCCTCGCGGTGGGCGCGATGGTAGGTTCCACTATAGTCATGATTGAAAATGCCCATTCTTATATAGAAAGATTTGAGTATAGTCCTGATTCGGTTCCTGAATATATAAAAGCAATTAAAGACAAAAAGAAAGCAAAAAAAGTTTATATTGTGGAATCGGCAAAAGAAATGGGCAAACCTTTGTTTTTTTCTTTAATAATCATAGCTGCAGGATTTTTGCCTATTTTTTATTTATCCGGGGAAGTCGGAGCTTTATTTAAGCCTTTAGCTTACACAAAAACCTTTTCGATGCTTTTTGCCGCTTTAATATCCGTTACTTTAGTTCCGATACTTATGGTTCATCTGATAAAAGGTAAAATAAAACCGATAGATAAAAATCCTATTAATAAATTTTTGGCTTATATTTACAAACCTGCTTTAAAATTTGTTATGCTTTATAAATATATATTTATAGGTTTAATTTTAATTTTAATGGTCATGACTTATTTTGTTTATACAAGAATAGGTTCGCAATTTATGCCGCCGTTAAATGAAGGAACTTTACTGTATATGCCGTCCGCATTGCCTGGTTATTCAGAAACAGACGCTCTAAAATTGATACAGATTGAAGACAGAATAATTAAAAGTTTTCCTGAAGTTAAAATGGTTACGGCAAAAGCAGGCAGAGCCGATACGGCTTTAGATCCGGCAGGACTTTCGATGACGGAGACCGTAATAAATTTGACAAAACGCGCAACCTGGCCGGAAGGAATGACCGTAACAAAATTAATAAGTAAATTAAACAAAGCGTTAAATATCCCCGGACTTGTCAATGTATGGACAATGCCTATTAAAAACAGAATAGAAATGACGTCTGCGGGGCTCCGCACTCCCATTGGCATAAAAGTTTACGGCTCAAATGTAAATATATTGCAGAATATTTCAACAAAAATCGCTTCCGCTCTTTATATGGTAAAAGGAACGCAGAGCGCCTTTGCAAATAGGATTAACGACAGACCTTACATTGAAATAAGTCCCGATTATATTAAAATGGGGTTTTACGGCATAACGCTAAAAGAAATTGACGATGCGGTG
>DAHXMB010000216.1:0-7830 GCA_027365695.1 Candidatus Acididesulfobacter sp.
AAGTAGGCGGAATACCAAGTTTAAGTTTTTTAATTGCGTCAAGAATATTTCCTGAAGAAAATAATGAAAATTTTAAAAATATTGATTTTAAATCCGAAGACGCTTCTTTTATTCTTTTACGTGTAATAGACGGCGCGCCGCTACCTCAAGATAAAGAAGCGGAAAGGATAAGGGTTGAAACAGCGCAGCGGGTTAGCGGAGAACCGGAAAAACATTGGGACAGCGATGGAGCGATGGATGCAAAAACTAGAGTATTGCTTGGATATGCAGGTGTGGAGTGTAGAATTATCGGAACATTTTTTCTTGAAGAAAATGTAAGTAATAGCGAAGCGCCGCTTGTATTAAAATTCGGTAGCGATATTTCAAACTATTATCCTAATAGAGGGTTAAAAGTTTTTAAATCAAATGCATCAGCTCTTGAAGAAATTGTTAATTATTGCGATCCATCAAATATTCAGGCGCACGTTGAAAAATACGGCAACACAGAAAAAGTAAAACTCGGTTTTGTTCGCTATGCTTCAACAAACAGAAAATATCAGCAAATAGACGATGTTCCTGTTTATATTTATCCTGCTGATTTATTGAGTCAAAAATCTGCTTTATTTGGAATGACAAGAACAGGTAAATCAAACACAACAAAAATTATTGTTAAAGCGGTTTTTGAATTGCGATCGCCGAAAAAGAAAGAAGACAATCCAATAAGAATAGGACAGATTATTTTTGACCCGAATGGAGAATATGCAAATGAAAATTCACAAGACAAAGACGGAAATAATA
Organism: Candidatus Acididesulfobacter sp.; assembly: GCA_027365695.1. GTDB lineage: Bacteria > SZUA-79 > SZUA-79 > Acidulodesulfobacterales > Acidulodesulfobacteraceae > Acididesulfobacter. Next base: position 778 of record DAHXMB010000216.1, read on the forward strand.
ATCCAAACGCTTTGAAAAATATTTGGAATCTAATACCCGAAGCAAATAAAGCAAATGAAGTTATTACTTATGGAATTACAAGGCATCCAAGCGATCCAGATAGAATTTTAATGTTACTTAATTTTTATTTAGATGAGAATTTACAGATAGGGAAAGAAATTATTGATAGTATTTTAGCCGATGATAATTCAATTCATATAAAAAACTTTTTACAAGTAGGTTTTGAGTTGCCTGATTCTTCGGATTATAGTGCAATGACGAGATACAAGAGGCGAATATTGGCGTATCGATCAGTTTTAGCAAGAGCAGGTTTTCCGGTTCCAAAAAATTTAAAACCCAACACAGAAAAATTATTCAGTCAGGAATTAATTAATGCAATGCAAAATAGTGAAAGTAATAATGCTCCAGATTATCAATCAGCAGCAAAAATTTTTTCAGGTGTTAACCAAAATTGGCAACAGCTTGCAAGCGCTTTTGAAAACTTAGATAAATTTATTAGAGATAAAGATAGCGGTTATAAAAAATTTGAAATCGGTTATATAAGCAGATCGAATGGGTCGGGTGATAGTTGGGCAGATGAAGATTTTAAAAAAATTATAGGTTTATTTCAATATCCAAATGCGACAAGAAAAATAGGAAAAGCAAAAGAGCAACATAGTTCTGACACAAGCGCAGATTATGCGGAAGATATCTACAAACATCTTAAAGACGGTAAACTTATTATCATTGATCAATCATCGGGGGAACCTGAATTAAATAAATCATCCGCCAAAAGAATAATGGCAAAAATTTTCAGAGAAAATCAGAAGTGTTTTATTCAAGGATTAACAAACATTCCTGAAATTTTGGTTTATATTGAAGAAGCGCATAATATTTTGCCTGCGGGAAATGATTTAGACCTTTCAGATATTTGGGTTAGAACCGCAAAGGAAGGCGCAAAATATCATATCGGAATGGTTTACGCTACGCAAGAAGTTAGCAGTATACAACGGAATATTTTACGCAATACTTCTAATTGGTTTATTTCTCACTTAAATAACACGGATGAAACAAAAGAACTTTGTAAATATTATGACTTTGCCGACTTTGAACCTTCAATTAGACGAGCGCAAGACAAAGGATTTTTAAGAGTAAAAACATTAAGCAATCCATTTGTTATTCCAGTGCAGGTGGATAAATTTAAGGTATAAATATATTATGAGTTTTGAAGGAGAATTTGCCAGTTACGAACCATTAAGACGGTTACTTGACAGCGATAAAGTAAAAGCATTACAGGGTCGTTTAAGAGTTCGTAATCCTGACAAAGAAGATATTACTGAAAATATAATCAAAAAAGAAGATTTAACTCAAAGTATATTGCAACCAGATTTAGTATTAGCAATTGACGGAAGCAATATAACAGCAAAAGCAGCGAACGGTTTTCCCGGCGCCGAATTTGGCTATATTACAATTGCTTCTGTTTTAATTGATTTAAAACTTGTAATGAAACTGGAACGAAGTGAATTTATCAATCCTAAAAAATTTCGTGAAACTGAAAAAGCATCAACTATTGAAAGTGTTTTACCTGGGTGCAACGTTATAATTGATGACGAGAAAAGTGCAAAAGCTTCTTTAAGGCGAGCATTATTTGAAGAATTACGGAGCAATATAGTTTTCGTCGGCGGTGAAACATTATTAGATACATACGAATATTTATTCAGCATAAAAAGAGATAAATTTTCAGAACATAATTTGCCGAAAAGTCCAATCGAAGGATTTGAGGCAGAAGATATGACATATGGTTTTGATGAATATAAATGTCCGCATTCAGGCGATGCCTTATTTTCAACAGATGCGCTTCGTTTACATGAGCTAATGAATCCGAGCGGAAGCAATGGAGAAATGTTTGGGCAGATAATGTCGACGCTTGAAAAACTTTGGCTTATTCATATTTTGAGAGCGTTTGAAAAAAAAAATTGGCTTCCAACGCTTCGCAGAGTTGCATTTATAATGGACGGCCCATTAGCAGTTTTTAGCACTTCATCATGGTTAGCAAAAGTTATTGAAGTTGAGTTAACAAGATTAAATGATTTACAAAAGAAAATTAACGGGCAGGACTTGTTGATAATCGGAATTGAAAAATCGGGGACATTCTTTAATCACTTTTTAGAAATTGATATGACTGTAGATGGAATCGGAGATAAATTCCCAAAACAGTCGGCATTACTTCTCACAGACAATTATATTAAGAAAAACATTATTTTTTCAGGAAGTACCAAGACATATGGACAAGATACATATTTTGGAAGAAAGTTTTTTTATAAAACATCGTCAGGGCAAAAAATTGTTGCTGTAGCAGGATGCTTCAACGAATATCAAAAAGACCTGGCAACCGCAAATCCTGAACAATTTTCGCGATTAGCCGATATAATGCATTTAATTGATCAACTTGTTTCAAGTAGATATCCAAATTCAGTTTCACCGCTTATATCAGCGCATGCGGAAGCATCTATTCCATTAAATTTAGGTAAAAGAATTTTTGAAGATATTGCAAGAGAAATAAGAGAGAAATCAAAAATATGATAAAAGCAGAAGAAATAATAAAAGGATTTAGAACCGCTGAGGCGAGATGGGCAAGATTTGGTCCATATTATGCGATGTTTCCTTTTAAATTTGCATTCGATATTGTAAAAAAATATTCAAAAGAAGACGATTATATTGTTGATCCGTTTGCGGGAAGATATTCAAGCGTTTATGCGGGAGCCATATTAAAAAGAAACAGTTTAGGTATTGAAATTAATCCTGTCGGTTGGCTTTACGGAATTGCAAAAATTCATCCTGCGGACAAAAAAGACGTGGCAGGTAGATTATTTGAAATTTACCGTAAACGAAATTATTATAGCATAAATAAAATGCCTGAATTTTTTAGAATGTGTTATTGTGATGAAGTATTGAAATTTTTATTGACAGCAAGAAAGTGTCTTAATTGGGAAAAAAATAATGTAGATGCAACATTGATGTCAATTATTTTAGTTTATCTGCATGCAAAACTTGGTGAAGGTTTATCAAATCAAATGCGAATGACAAAATCAATGGGTATAAATTACGCTGTTGAATGGTGGAAAAAAAATAATATGACAAAACCGCCTGAAATAAATCCATATGAATTAATTATGAAAAAAATAAATTGGCGATATGAAAAAGGGAAACCAAATATCGCAGAAAGCAGAGTTATATTGGGTGATAGTATAAACGAATTAAAGATAATCGCATCAGAAAGCGATGCAAAGAAATTTTCGTTGCTTTTTACCTCTCCGCCTTATTATTCAATTACCGACTATTATGCTGACCAGTGGTTAAGACTTTGGCTTTTAGGCGGCGCAGAAAATGCTCAATCGCTTAAAGAAAAACATAAAGGAAGGTTTTCTAATAAACAAGAATATTACGACTTACTAGATAATGTTTTCGGGCTTTGCTCAAAAATAATGAAAGATAACAGCACTGTTTATGTTAGGACGGACAGAAGAGAATTTACATTAAATACAACAATAAACATTTTAAAGGAACATTTTCCTAATCACGAAATTAAAACTATTAAAAGAGAATTAAAGACTTATACAAAAACACAAACAAAGTTATTTGGCGATAAATCTATGAAACCTGGAGAAGTTGATATTATTCTGGAAAGTTAATTGTTTTATTCTTTAATGTTTTTCTTTTCAAATAATGCATATAATATCCGAATAAGCAATGATAGCAAAATGCTCTTCTATTAATTTAAGCATATCTTTGCCGTAATCCTAATTTTATATATACCGCAATCGTATCAAAAGTCAAATTAATGGCAGATAAGGAATTACTTCGGCACACATAACAATATAAACAATATAAAAACTTAACTATTTTTTAGATTTATTATAATTTTTTGTAGAAATTCATCAATTAACCTGTCTAAATATTGAAATTTCTGGGCAGGAAAATCATTTAATCCATTTATATGTATTTTATATCTTTTAATTTCTTTGGAATCACCGATATAAAAATCTTTGCCATCCCAAAGTAAAAAATCACCGCTATCTTTAGTGTAGTCAATATATTTAGAATCACGGATTAAATCCAATACATCTTTTATTTTTTCAAGTTTTGCATTGAATGCCAGAGATTGTTTGCGGTAATTTTCAGAATAGTTATCTGCTAATTTCTTTAATTCTTCAATCATTTCATCGAATTTTGTCATAAGGACATCCTTATTTAAAGTAAAATATTTAGTTATGCCGATGTTAATCATTTAAAAAAATCTTCGCTATTAATATTAAATCGTCGTAAAATCATTTGTATATAAGACGTCGGATAATCTTTATAATCCATCATTATTGGTAATTGTGGACCATTATAATCTTTATTTTTATTGTCACAATCAAATTTTTTAGTCAATATTACATATTTTTTTTCTTCATTTTTTATGCTTTCAATAACGCCAAATCTATTTAATTTTTTAATAAGATCTTCGTAACTAAAGGATTTAATATCTGAAACTTTAAACATAACATAGTTCAGCCTTGTTGAAAGATATAAAACCGTCTTGCTTATTGTCTATTTTATCTTTAATACTATTTAACTCTTTTAATTTTCTATAACTGCATTTTTTGGCATACAACCGCTTTTTCCAAAATTCTTTTGGAGCTGGAGTAAGTAAATTATCAAAATTATTATTTTTAATTGCAAAACCTATTTGCACCATCATTAAACTTATAAGTTCGTCAACTGCGTTTTTTGCAGATATAGGCGAAATACCCATCATATCAAATTCAAGAGAGTGAGCTATCCAGTCATGATTTTCCTTATAAATTAGAATATTTAGTTTTGGATGTTTTTTAAATAGACCCATAGTTATGCCTCCCCTTTTTTATTTTTTATATAAATAAATTTTTATAACGTTATTATATAATAAATTTTTATATTGTCAATATGCTTAAACTGTTTTATTTTGATATAAATAATTTATAGTTTCAATAGTATCTTTAAATCTGTATTCCTTATGTCTACGTAACAAAATTGAAATAAAATTACCGAATGGGGTTTTAATGCTTTCCGCTATTTGCCTTGGTACGCCGTCTGCTATCATTTTATCTGTTTCTTGTGGATTCTTGTTTAAAAAAGGATTATTGCCAGTAACACAATACAGTAGTATCAAACCTAATTGGTATAAATCGGATTGCTTATCCGTAAATCTATGATTTACAAATTCAGGCGGTTTAAATTGAGGATGAATTATTTGCGTATTCGAAATTGCAGGTTCATTAGTCCCAAATTCTTTGCTTATTCCGAAATCTGAAACTTTAAATATCGTAGGAGAAAATATTTTTTTAAAAACCAATATATTATGTATCGTTAAATCTTTATGTATTATATTATTCTGATGAATAAAGTTTAATGCCGAAAGGAGTTGTAAGGCAATGTTTTTCGTGGCAGATTCGTCAAGTTTTTTTACGAAAAATTGAGATTGAATATGCTTATTTAAATCTCCCCACGCTTTTTCAAGCACTATATAAAACAGATTATCATATAAAAAAGCATCGTAAATGTGGACTATATTAGTATGACGAAGCTTGTTAAAAAGACCGGCTTCTTTTCCCCATTGATTTTTAACTTCCTCAAATGGTCTATCGTTTGGTTTAAAAATCTTTAAAACAATCGGTGTTAAAGAATTGATATTAACCGCATCGTAAACCCAAGAGAAACCGCCTTGATTATTGTCTATTCTTTTACCGACTTTGTATTTCCCTGCGCAACTTGTTATTATAGTTCCTGTTCCCGGTAGTTTAAATTTAATTTGCGACATTTAAATTTTTTATTTATTCAGCAATAACCGATTGGCCGTATAATAATGTTCCGGTTTTATAACGTTTAATAACAACATTTATTATTGCATTAGCTGCATTAGCTTTACTCGTCAGATTTGATATAGTTCTATTCTGAATATAAGCATCGGAAACATTTTCCGGAAATAAAAATAGCACAAAACCCAAATCTTTAATAATACGCTGACTCGGAATATTATCTGTGTGAGAAAACTTAAAATTATTTCTCATATTAATTGTACTACCACCTCTTATGGTTTACTTTTCGCCTCTATTACCTCAATAGAAGCTCTTAATTTAATATATATATACCGCTAATTATATTAAAAGTCAAATTAAAGGCTAAAAAAGGCGATTAGGGAGCAGGATTTTGGTATATAAAAAAGAGATAAATTATAAAGGCTTGCTGGAATAAAAGGTATATAATTTTATTGTTATTTTTAATAAACATTTTTAAGTCTGATATAAGGTTAAAATTTATTTAAAAATTATAAAAAATATGATTTAATTATCAATAAAAATTATTCAGGTTTTAACCCGCAAAATTAACGGAGGCATTATGAAAAAGTTTATACTGCTATTGAGTCTTTTAACTCTTACCTTAACTATTACCGCATGCGCTAAAAAAACGACTGAAACAAAAACGGGAATTAATAGCCAACCGCAAAAAACAAAAGATAAAACCGTAAATAAATCTCGTTTAAACATTTACGGACTTAATCTTAAAGGATCTAAAAGACCTGCAGTAGAAAAAGTATTAAGCAAACACGGATTTAATCCAATAAGAGTCGGAAGCAAATACTTTTGCAATAAATACGGAATAAACGGACAAATAAAGGGAGCAAAACGGCTCTACGTATGTTTTACGTCTAATAATACTTTCGCCTATGCGGAATATGTATTTCCGAGTTTTATTAATCCCGCTCTTGTAACTCACGTAATAAATATAGTCGCCGATAAATACGGACATAATTTCTCTAAAAACGGCAGAGCTTCTCTGGGAGACATTACCGCAATTTGGAACACCGGAGACGGAACCGAAGTCAAGGTATATAGAGGCTGGCCTTCAACCGACGTTTATCTTTATTTAATAGATATAAACAAAAAAAATAAACTTGCAAATGAAATTAACGCAATAAAAAGAGCTAAAGAAAAAAATCAGTCTAAAAAAGAAAGCTCCGCATTTTAAGCCGTTTTTACTATTGCAAAATCG
>DAHXMB010000227.1:0-5876 GCA_027365695.1 Candidatus Acididesulfobacter sp.
CCTTTCAACTTTAGTAGGATCGATAATACCCGCCGCAATTAAATCTTCATATTTGTCTGCTGCGGCATTTATAATAAAAAAATTATTTTTTCTATACCCGGTTCTATTAATGCCGTAAAATTAGCAATGGAAAAAATAATAATTAAAGAAATCGGGCATATGTATTATGAAATTGCTAAATAGACGCATAGAATATAATTAAAAAATATAAAAATTTTATTTTAATAATATTAAGTATTTTAAACAATTTTGTAGGCTAAGAATATTTAAGTCATTATAATTTAGCAAATAAGATATTTTCATAATAATAAATATAAAAAATAATATAAAAATGCAAATTAAATTAAAGTTATTTGCGGCTTTTAAAGATTTAATCGGAAAAAGCGAGTTAGATTTAAATTTTGAAGAAGGCGCAACATTAGAAGACTTGAAAAACTATATTAAAACTTATTATCCTGAGGTAAACCATTTGATTAATATTTCTAAATTTGCAGTAAATATGGAATACAGAGATGATAACCCTGTTTTAGGCAATAATGATGAAGTTACAATTATAATGCCCGTCAGCGGCGGATTAATATAATAAATAAAAATAATGCGAATAGTTTATACTATGGACAATTTATTGTAAGATGTGCATTAACATAATAAATAAATAAAGGATATATAAACAATGCCTGTCGGTAATAATTTTTTTTATATAGATGTCGTTAAAACGCATATTGATGCTAATATAGCTCTAAATTTTGTATCTGATCCGGCGGCAGGATCCGTTCTTCTATTTAACGGCACGGTCAGGAACAATGAAGACGGCACGCCGGTTAAATTTCTTTACTATGAAGCATATGAAGAAATGGCGCTAAAAGAAATAGACAAACTTATAAGCGAAGCTTTTAAAAAATATGATTTAAATAAAATTGCCGTTATTCATAGAACAGGGAAGATAGAAATAGGTGAAATTTCAATTTCAATCGCCGTTTCCAGTCCGCATAGAGATACTTCTTATTTAGCTTCTAAATTCTTAATAGACAATATAAAAGAGACTGTGCCGATATGGAAAAAGGAATCTTTCGGCGATTATGAAAAATGGAAAAGGATTTGATGATAATGAATAAACTTTTTTTAGGTATAGATATAGGTTCAACCACTGTTAAAACTGCAATATTAGACGAAAAGCTAAATGTTGTATTAAATACATATACGAGATCAAATGGAGAATCGCTTAAAACTGCATATAATGTATTAAAAAACACTTTTAGTGAATTTCCTGTTGAAAATTTTTATTCAATCGGGGTTACAGGTTCAGGATCAAGGACCCTCGGCGATATATTAAACATACCTAATATTAATGAACTTGTTGCTCAAACAGAAGCCGTTAAATATTTTTATCCCGAAGTAAAAACAATCATTGAAATGGGCGGGCAGGATTCCAAATTTATATTGTTAAATAAAAATGAAAAAACAGGCGATATATATTTAGACGATTTTGGATTAAACGATTTATGCGCCGCAGGTACGGGTTCGTTTTTAGATCAGCAGGCAGGCAGACTTAATATTGATATAGAGAAAGATTTTGGAAGATTAGCGATTTTATCTGAAAATCCCGCAAAAATAGCGGGCAGATGCACCGTGTTTGCAAAATCCGATATGATTCATCTCCAGCAAATTTCTACCCCTATTCAGGACATAGTTGCAGGCTTGTGTTATGCCGTCGCAAGAAATTTTATGGGCGTTGTGGCGAAGGGGAAAAAAATAAAAAAACCTGTGATTTTTCAAGGAGGAGTTGCTTACAATAAAGGTATGGTAAAGGCATTTGAAGATGTTTTAGACTTAAAGCCAGGAGAATTGATTATTCCAAGCCATCATACCGTAATGGCCGCAATCGGAATTGCCTTAATATCAAAAAATGAAGTTGCAAAAAACGAAAATAATAGCTTTAAATTTAATGGATTAGAAAACTTAGAAAAATTTCTTGGTGAAAGCAGATTAACAGGAAAATATCATCCTAATCTTAATAAGCCTGTAGTGGGTAAAACAGCCGATATTGACTCTGTTCCGAATAAAAATCTAATAAGATATTCAGGATTGACGGTTCCGATTTATATCGGAGTAGATACAGGTTCCGTTTCTACTAATATAGTGTTATTAGATGACAGCAAAGAGCTTGTAATTAAAAAATATAAAAAAACCAACGGTGAGCCTATCAAAGTTGTAATGGAAACATTATATGAAATTAACGGCGACCTTACGGCTTATAATATCAAGACTGAAGTCAAAGGAGCATGTACCACCGGTTCAGGAAGATATTTGATTGCCGATTTTATCGGAGCGGATATCGTCAAAAATGAAATAACGGCCCAGGCTGAAGCTTCGGTATTTATAGACAATGCAGTTGATACCGTCTTTGAAATAGGCGGGCAAGATTCAAAATATATAAGAATTAATAACGGTGTCGTCGTGGATTTTGAAATGAATAAAGCATGCGCTGCAGGAACGGGTTCTTTTCTTGAAGAGCAAGCCGATAAATTAAATGTAGATATAATAAAAGAATTTTCGGAGTCGGCTTTTAGAGCGGATAACCCTTGCAGTCTTGGAGAAAGATGTACTGTTTTTATGGAATCGGATATCGTATCTCATCAGCAAAAAGGAGCTTCTAAAGATCAACTTTTGGCAGGTTTAAGCTATTCTATCGTGGAAAATTATTTAAATAAAGTTGTTCTTGGAAAACATATAGGAGAACATATACTGTTTCAGGGAGGGGTTGCGTTGAATAAAGCGGTAGTCGGCGCTTTTGAAACTCTGCTGAATAAGAAAATTACGGTGCCTGACCATAATGAAGTAACGGGCGCGATAGGAAGTGCATTATTGGCCTTTCAAACTAAAGACAAATCAAAATTTGTCGGATTTGATTTAAGAAATCGGAAATATAGGCAGGAATCTTTTGAATGCAAAAAATGTTCTAATTTGTGCGAGGTCAATAAAGTTTCGGTAGAGCAAGAGCCGCCTCATTATTACGGCGCAAGATGCGATATTTTTGAAATTGATAATAAAACTAAAATTAAAAAAGGCGAAAATTTCTTTATTTATAGAAAAAGTCTATTATTTGAAAATTATGATGCGCAAAAAAATGAAAATGATTTTTCGAAACCGCGCATTGGAATACCCTTATGTTTAGAAACTTATGATTTGTTTCCGCTATATAGCAGTTTGTTTACGGAGCTTGGTTTTACAGTAGTACTATCCGATGAAACAAATAAATCTATAATTAGTATTTCAAATATGCAATCTATAACGGATACTTGCCTTCCCGTAAAAGTACTTTTAGGTCATGCTAAGAATCTTCTTGATAAGAAAGTGGATGCCGTATTTTTGCCTGCATTAATAAATAGAGAAAAAAACCACGAACTTCAGACAAACACGTCTCAGTGTCCGTATATTCAGGGAGTTCCTTTTTCAACTAAATCGCTTATTGATTTTGGCGATACCTATCTTATTACGCCTGAATTCAGGTTAAATAATAATAAAAAAGATATGGATATAACTATCAATAGCTTAACTCATTATTTAAGAAAATTTAAAATTTCAAGAAAAAAAATTATTAATGCATTTGATAATGCATTAAATAAACAAATAAATTTTTTTAATAAACTTAAAAATAAAGGCAAGGAAATTCTTGAAAAATATGATGACATAACCGTTCTTGTAGGCAGACCGTATAATATGGGAGACGCTGGAATTAATCTTGCAATCCCCAATAAAATTTCATCATTAGGCATGACGGTTATGCCCATGGATTTTCTTGATTACAATGGAGTGTCAATATTTTCTGAACACGATAATATGTTCTGGCATGCAGGACATAAAATATTATCGGCAGCAAAAATAATAAAAGACAATCCTAAATTGAATGCCGTATATCTAACAAACTATAGCTGCGGACCGGATTCATTTATTAAAACTTTTTTTGCCGACTATATGAAAAACAAACCTTATTTAGAAATTGAAATAGATGAACATAACGCGGATGCAGGATATGTTACCAGATTAGAAGCCTTTTACGATAGTTTAAATAAAAACAATAAATGTTTTGTTTGATTTGATTTTACGTTAAAAAATATTAACTCAATCAGTTTTATAGTATTATACGTATTAAAGTTAAAGATTATGTTTGACATTTAATTTTTAAAATTATATAATAATGATTATTAAAGTATAATATATTACTATTACATATTAATATTAATTATAATATAAATCAATATTAAATATGAATTTAATATTATACAAAGAAAATTGAATTTGATAATTATTATATAAATTGCTCTAAAGAGAGGGGTTGATAATAAAAAATGGTTAATAACAGATTAGACCAAATGCTAAATAAAGTAAAAAAACATGGATATAGTCTCACGCCTCAGAGGTATGAAATTATCAGAATCTTGGCCGAATCAAAAAACCATCCTTCTGCCGTTGATATTTATTCCAAAGTAAAATCAGTGTATCCTATGATTTCTTTAAATACCGTATATAAAAATATCGCAATGCTTTTAGAAATTAATGAAGTCCGCGAAATTAAATCTTTTCAGAGCGCAGTTAGATATGATGGCGATATTTCCCTCCATGCGCATATAATTTGCAAAAATTGCAAAGAAATAATAGATTTACAGGTTTATGACGATTCAAACGATGAAATGACCGAGATTTATATTAACCCTAAGTTAAAAAAAGAATATAACATTACAGGGTACAATGTTGAATTCCTTGGTCTTTGCAATAGCTGCAAAAATCAAACTTCCAATTGATTTCAAGAATTAACAAAATCATAACCGGCAATCAAGGCGTTTATGTAATTCTTTTTTTCGGTATCATTTTTAGCCATAGAAGCTAAAACAGATGTAATATTATTTAAATCAATTACTCCTGATTTGGCGGACAATGCTCCGAGCAAAGAAATATTCGGACTGACTTTATTCTTGCCCATTAAGTCTATATCTACAACTTTTTCTACCGGAATTTTAAATAGATTATCCGTCTTTTGTTTAATATTGATGTCAACGCTGTCGTTATCCGCAAGAAAATAATTGCATATATTAAATTTAGAATAATTTACTAAAACTATTGTGTTATTATCAAAAAATTCTAAATAATTCATCACGGATTGATAATCCAAACTAACCAAAGCATTTATATTTTTTACGCATGCAGCCGAATTAATTTTGCCTATTTTTATTAAACTGAAAGAAAGATTGTAATTGGAAATATTTGATGATGATTTAATAGCAATAGAGGCATTATAATTTTCATTTAACAATGATAAATATAATATATGACTTAAAAATTTTATTTCTTGAAAATCAGTGCCGCTAACGATAAAATTAAAATTTATATTTTCCATTCAAAATGTTTCCTTGTTTATAATTAAATATTTAAATAATTTATATTTTTTTTAAATTAATTTTATTAATTTAAAATTTATACAATTTATAATTCATTATTAATTTATTAATTTAAGTAATTTTATTTTTTTTCCCTTTTGTTAAGTTAATTTTATTCTCTATGCTTTCCTTAATTTTTATTTTTTTCTTTTTGTATATTTTTATAGATTTATGGGGGCAAATTTCAATACATAGCTGACAATTTGTGCATATAACAGGATCAATAACGAAATTATTTTTTTCTTCTATTTTAATGGCGGGGCAGCCGGTGGTTTGAAAGCATAGTTTGCATTCAAATTTTAAACAAATATCATTATTAATCTTTAAAAATTTATAAAAGTTATAATTTTTAAACCCTTTAGATTTTTTCAAGCAATTATCTTCAATAAAAATAAGATTAGTTCTGTATTGAGATTTAAAATCATGCAGAGTTAAATTATT
>DAHXMB010000035.1:0-8219 GCA_027365695.1 Candidatus Acididesulfobacter sp.
TACCTTGAAAAACATTATTAACGTTAATTCTAAAAATGTGCAATTAATTAGATATGGAAAAGGATTGCAATTTAACTTTTAAATAGGATTGCCTTATATCCCCATTGTTGAAGCAAGTGGGATTACGGTAATAACTGATAAATTTTAAAAATAATAAATTCCTGAAGGAGCTGCAAAAAATGACGGATATAAAAAATTTTTATTTTGCAAAATCACATGAATGGCTCAGTAATTATCCTAATTCTAATAATGATTATAGTCTTGGGATCTCTGATTTTGCTCAGTCTGAATTAGGAGATGTAGTTTATATTCAACTTCCTCAAGCAGGAAAACAATATAAAAAAGGTGAAAAAATAGGCGAAATAGAATCTGTGAAATCTGTTTCAGAAATTTATGCTCCTGTAGATTTAACAATAAAAAATATAAATTCTAATCTTAATGAAACTCCCGAATTAATTAATAACAATCCTTACGGCGAAGGTTTCATCGCTAAAGTTGAATTAAATAATCCTTCCGATTTGTCACTGCTAATGGATAACAATTCTTACGAATCATTTATAAAATCAAATCATGAATAATTTTTGTTATATTCCCGCTTCAAATGAAGAAGTGGAATACATGTATAAATTTATCGGGATTAAAGATAAAAAAGAGTTATTTAATAAAATTATCGGCGGCATTCCTTTGGTTAACGAAAAAGACCTTGATTTTATGCCTGATCAAATGGACGAATTATCGCTTTATAAATATTTCTCAAATATAAATGATAATTTGCGTGATAGCGGCAATATACCTATATTTGCCGGCGGAGGGATATACGACCATTATGTTCCGTCCGCAGTTGACGCAATAATGTCAAGAGCCGAATTTTATACTCCTTATACTCCGTATCAGCCTGAAGTCAGTCAGGGAACATTAATGGCGCTGTTTGAATTTCAATCAATGACCGCTTCAATTTTAGGTATGGATGTTGTTAATGCTTCTATGTATGACGGCGCAGAAAGTTTGGCGGAAGCAGTGCTTATGTCTTCGCGGATTTATCGTCAGAATAGACAGAATGATTCAAGTAAAAGCAATAATAAAAAAATTAAAATTATTGTTTCTAAAGCCGTCAATCCCTATTATATTGAAGTTGTTAAAACTTTTATTGAAGATTTAGATATTTTTATAGAATTTGCAGATATTGATTTAATAAAAGGCAATACCGATATAAACGATTTAACAGAAAAATTGGCTAAAAATAAAAATATTAATCAAAAAAATGCAAATAAGTCTGATAGCAAAAGCAGTGGCGATAATGTTTCAGGCGGCGAAGTATGCGCTTTTATAGTTCAGCAGCCCAATTATTTTGGAATTATAGAAGATTTAGAAACTATTGAAAAGATAGTGCATAACAAAAATTGCAATACTTCTTTAAATCCTCATCTAATAGTATGTTCTGCAGAGCCTTTCAGTTTTGGAACGATTGCTCCACCTGGATTTTATAATGCCGATATTTTTGCAGGCGAAGGAAACGGTTTTGGCAATTATATGAATTTTGGCGGACCGCTTTTAGGTCTTTTTGCGGCAAAAAAAGAATTTATAAGACAAATGCCTGGAAGAATTACGGGCAAGTCTAAAGATAATAAAAATAAAGATGCGTATTTGTTTATTCTTGCGACCCGGGAGCAGCATATAAGAAGGCAGGCGGCGACATCTAATATTTGCACAAACAATTCATTAAACGCACTCAGAGCGGCCGTTTATTTATCTTTATGCTCCAAACAAGGATTTAAGAAAATTTCTCTTTTAAATCTTAAATTAGCTCATATTTTGTGTGAAAAATTGTTAAATACAAGCTTGTTTTCTCTTAAATTTACCGCCGATTTTTATAATGAGTTTGTTTTAGAAATAAATAACAAAAGCATTAATTCATCAAAATTTATAAATGAGATGCTAAAAGAAGGCATATTGGCGGGAATACCTGTAAAAAACGGCAGCAGCAATGAAGTTTTGATAGCCGCCACGGAGAAAGTCGGCATTGAAGATATTGATAAATATGTTGAAAGCTCGGTTAAAATACTTACTTAACAGCTAAAATTTTTAAATCTTTCGCACTAGAAATATCCAATTCCGCTACTGCTAAAGAGGTGAAAGAAGCGCAGTAATTAACAATTTAATTAGATAAGCGAGAAATATCTAACTCTGCTACTGCTAAGGAGCGGGCGACATATTAAATAGATGGCAAAAAAATATTCAAAAATTAATTCCCCTCCTGTCAAGGAGGGATGCCCGTTAGGGCGGGGTGGTTAAGGGCAATTAATTTTATTCAAGTTAATAAATTATTTAATAAATTGTATAAAATTAATTTCAAATTATTATTTTAATAGTAAATTCAAATCTAAAATTATTCTGATTATTATAAATCTATAAACTATGAAAAAATTTCCCGGTTCAAAAGGTTTGATATTTAATGAAGGTTTATTGATTAATCAAAGTTCAAAAGGATTATACGGTATAAGTATCCCTCAAAATAATTTTAGTTTAAGTCAAGTTAAAAAAACAGCTAAAGATTATATTGACCTTAAATTTTTAAGAAATGAAGAAAAATCCCCTTTATTGCTTCCTGAAGTATCTGAGCCCACTGTAGTCAGACATTTTACACGTCTATCAAGCTGGAATATTTGCGTAGATACAGCTTTTTATCCCTTAGGTTCATGCACAATGAAATATAATCCTAAAATTAATGAAGTAATAGCTTCATTAAATAATATAAGAAATTTGCACCCGTTAATGCCTGCAGGCTATATTCAGCCTATTTTAAAAATAATGTATGAATTTAACCGGGTATTGTGCGGATTAACAGGGCTCGACGAATTTACTTTTAACCCTCAAGCCGGTGCTGCAGGTGAATTTACAGGTATGAAAATTATTAAAAAGTATTTTGAAGTTAAAAATGAAAAAAGAAATATTGTTTTAATTCCCGACAGTTCACATGGAACTAATCCTGCAAGCAGCCATATAGCAGGTTTTATTCCGGTTGAAATTAAAACATTTTCACAGGATCTTTCGGAAAATTCTGACAATTTAAATAAACATGCTAATGATGACCATTCACTTTTAAATGAAGGCGAAAATAATCTTAATTATAAAACAAATAAAAAAGGATATAAAGGATATATTGATATAAACGAACTTAAAAAGTATATAAATAAAGATGTTGCGGCAATAATGATAACCAATCCAAATACATTCGGATTATTTGAAAAAAATATTATAGAAGTTGCTGATTTAATGCATAAAAACGGCTCATTAGTTTACATGGACGGCGCCAATTTTAATGCTTTTATAGGTAATTGCAGAGTTTCGGATTTTGGGGTTGACATACTGCATTTAAACCTGCATAAAACATTTTCTACTCCGCATGGCGGCGGTGGTCCAGGCAGCGGACCCGTCGGGGTTAAAGATTTTTTAAAAGAATTTTTGCCTATTCCATATATAACGGTTGAAAGGCGAAAAGTAGAAAATAAAGCTAAATTTCAAAATGACAATAAAAATAAAGAAGACGGTTATATAAAAGACGGCAATAAATATAATAAATACAAATGCAATAATAATAATATTAACAGTAACGGTAATAGTGAAAGCTTGATAAATAATAAAAATTACGGCGAAGATAAAATTGATTATGAAAAAGATGATTACTGCTATTATTATGATTTAAAAAATGAAAGAGAACATTCAATAGGCAGAATTTCTTCGTTTTACGGAAATTTTGCGGTAATATTAAGAGCTTATGCTTATCTGTTGTCTCTTGGAAGACAAAATATATCTAAAGTTAGTGAAATAGCAGTTTTAAATGCAAATTACATAAAGAAGAAACTTAAAGATGCTTTTATTGAAAGCGATCCGTTCCCTGAGGATTTATGTATGCACGAATGTGTGTTAAACGACAGCGTTTTTCAATCGGAAGGAATTTCAACTTTAGATTTTGCAAAACTTATTATAGATTACGGTTTCCATCCGCCTACCGTATATTTTCCAAAAAATATTCACGGAGCAATTATGATTGAGCCCACGGAAACCGAATCAATACAAACTATGGATAGTTTTATTTCCGCTATGAAAGAAATAAAGAAAAAAGGTAAGAACTATGTCTCAAAATCACCGAAAAAAACAAAAACAGGAAGAATTAATGAAGTTTTGGCAAACAAAAATCCTGTATTCAAATAAAAAATTATTAATTAAATAACAATTTGATTAAATACAATTAAAAGTATTTCCTTTAATTTTTCCATAGAAACTATCAATGATATTTTTTCAATGATAAGCAATAGTGCATGAGCCGTCTAAATGCCGACAGCTATGAAACACTGCCGGCTTTCCTTCGGAATAACTGCATATAGATAGTGAAACTATTGAAACTATAAATCCTCTCTAATCTAAGTCATTCCTGCGTGGGCGGGTACGCTTTAAAGCCGTCGGCATTTAGACGGCTCATCCGGAAAATAAATTTCTATGAAAGAATTAAAGATTTCAATTTGTCTTGAAAAAAACGAAATTTTATAGTATTATTATAAATATATTGATAAATAACTTATTACAAAGGAGCATAAATATGAATTTCAAGGAAGTTCAATTTGAAGCTGCCGACGGCGGAGTAATACACGGCTCATTATTCGGGTTATATTCTGATGCAGTTATACTTGCACACGGTAAAGTTTTCAATAAAGAAAGCTATTATGACCTGTGTGAAATATTTTCAAAAAATAAAATTACTTCATTAGCATTCGATTTTAGAGGTTATGGGCTGTCAAAACCCGGCAGCAGCGGGTTGGCAGGGTTGGGAGAAGATGTTATAGGCGCAATAAGCTTTATGAAAAAGCAAGATTTTGTAAAAAATATAACATTATTGGGCTCAAGTATGGGCGGCGCTGCAGTCTTAAATGCATCTAAATTATATAAACCTGAAGAAATAAAATCTGTTATAGCCCTTTCTTCTACTTTTACAGATGGAGTTAATGTTATAGATGTTCCTGTGCATTATATAGGTTCTGAAGATGAAAAATTCGCCGAAGGAATTAAAAACATGCATACAAATACAAGATCTAAAAAGTCTATTCATTTCTTTAAAGGCAATGTGCATGGTCAAAATATTTTTGCGGCAGAATCAAGAGATGAACTAATTTCATTAATTATTTCTTACATCAAAGAATAATAAAATTAATGTCTTATCTGAGTATTATTACCTAATAATCTTTCTTTAATAATTATTTCTTACATCTAATTATTTCTTACATCAAAGAATAATAAAATTAATGCCTGCTATATTTTTTGTATTTATTGTTATACTTTTCCAAAGGGCTAATACGATGATGGTGCAATCCATCAACCCGCTCTTTGTAAAATACGTATTACATACGAGCCTTGTCTATGTTGGAATAGCTACCGCCGTTTATGCCGCCAGCACCCTTTTAGTCCGCTATGTTGTAAGCATCAGAGTAAAGCCTGCATATATAACAAAATTTATAATTACAGGAATGATTCTATTTTCCATAGCACTTTTAGGATATTTTTTTTCTAATTCTCTTATGGAATTTTTATTATTTGTTGTTATTTCAGGTTTTGCGACTGCCATAATAATGCCTTTTTTGCTTTCATTAGTTAATTTTGTCTCCGGTAAAGAAGATATTGAAAAAAATTTAACCATATATTCTTTAATGCTTAGTGTTGCGCTTGTTATAGGTCCGCTTCTCGGCACTATTATGCTGTCTGTTTTTAGTATAAAATATATTTATTTGCTTTTATTCGTATTTGCCGTTGCAGGATTATTTTTTGCTATGAAGATTAACAAAACTGCAAAAAACAAAATAAAAGAAAAACTCGCTCAGGGCGATAATATAGCCGATAGTATTTCTGACCAGCATTATAGCGATAATGTATTTATAAATAAAAATTTAAACGCATCTGAAAATTATACACATAGAAACGGTCATAGCGGTGATAATACATTCATCAATAAAAACAGCAGCGGTATTGATGCCGTTGAACCCGCAAAAGAAATAAACAATAATTCAAATAACCGACATAATAATATAAAGATAAAGCAAAAAAAGGATAGATTAATTTTCAGACTTTTTAAAAATAAAAAATTTCTTGAAGTTGTTTTTTATAATACGGTTTTTAGTATATGTTTTGCTTCTATTGTTGCTTTTGGAGGTGTTTATGCAAGGGATAATTTTCAAGCGCCTTATTTTTTAATAACATTGCTGTTTGCTATATTTTTCATATCTTCGTTAATCACGCGGTTAGTTCTTTTATTTTTTGCAAAAAAAGGCAAAATAAAACAAAAAATGAATATAATGAATATTTCAATTCTTTTATCTTCGTTGTCTTTTGCAGCTATGGTTTTATCAAATAATATTATTTTTTATGCATTAGCCCTTGTTTTGCTGGGCATACCGCATGCTTTAATTTTTCCTGTAGGAACTATGCGTATTTCCGAAGTTGTTGAAGTAAAACAAATTGTTGCAGCCAATACGATATACCAGTCAAATTTTGATATAGGGGGAATAATAGGTCCGCTTTTTCTTTCATATATAGGAGAAGCATATTCAATAAAATTCATATTTTTTTTACTTGCGGTATTTTTAGGACTGGCTTTTATACTCGGGCGTGTTTTTATGAAATTAATTAACTGAAATATGTCAATAAAAATTTTGCTTTTTAATATAATTTAATGTAAAATATCATAATTTTAATTCATTTAATTCATTTAATTTTTTAATCAAATAAAATTTTTTATTATGAAAGAGCTTGAAGACTTAAGAAATAAAATAGACAAAATAGATAAAGAATTAGTTGATATTCTTAATAAACGAGGCGAAATAGCCGTAAAAATCGGAGAAATAAAGTCGATAAATAATAAAATATATTATAATCCTGCTCGAGAAAATAAAGTATATGCAAATGTTAAATTGCTTAATAAAGGACCATTAAAAAACGACCATCTGGTAAATATTTTTAGAGAAATAATATCGGCATGTATTTCTATTGAGGCAAGTATTAAAATAAGCTATTTAGGACCGGAAGGCACATTTACTCATCTTGCGGCTATTAAACGTTTCGGGCAGTCAAGAGCCCTCATTCCCGTTAAAACAATCGGAAATGTTTTTGACAATGTCACTAAAGGGCTTTCGGAATATGGCGTAGTTCCGGTGGAAAATACTATAGAAGGAATGGTAAATATTACTTTAGATATGTTTGTAAATTCCGATGTTACAATAATAGGAGAAGAGCTGATACCCATCAGCCATTTTTTATATTCTAACGAAACAGATAAAGAAAAAATTAAAAAAATATATTCCCATCCGCAAGCGTTAGCTCAATGCAGAAATTTTCTTGAAGAAAATTTTAAAAATGCAGAATTAATTGACGCATTTTCTACGGCTGATGCCTGTAAAACTGTTATGCAAGAAGCAGGCTCCGCAGCGATAGCTTCGGAAGCAGCGGGAAGCATCTTCGGTCTTAATGCGTTGTTTTCACATATTGAAGATTTTACCAATAACTATACAAGATTTTTAATTATATCTAAAGGGGAAAAAACAGTTAAAACAAATAATGATAAAACTTCAATATTATTTTCTATAAAAAATTCGGTTGGAGCTTTATATAAGATATTAAAACCGTTTTATGACAATAATATTAATATTACTAAAATAATTTCAAGACCTTCAAAAAAAACAAATTGGGATTATTTATTTTTTATAGATGTTGATTGCTACGAATCTGAAGAAAGAATAAAAAATGCCATTGAAAACATTAAAGAATTTACTATTTTCGTTAAAATACTCGGTTCTTACGAATATGCCAATGTATAAAATTTCTATTTATTTAAATCGTAGGTAACTAGTAAGTAACTACTAGTTTTAAGGGTTTTACGCACAGCTAAGCGTTAATTTGTAGGCAGGCAGTTCATTTGAACTTAATTAAAAATTATATTATTATTACAATTAATAATAATTAATGATATGAATAAAAATTTGTTTAAAGATAAATTGGAAAATAACGAATTTATTTATACTTCCGAAGTTTCCCCCGAAAGAGGAACGGATTTGTCTAAAATTAAAATTATTTTAAAATCATTAAAAGATAAAATAACAGCTTTTAATGTTACCGACAATCAAGGGGCTAATATTAATATTATTGTCATAAAACGGTTTTAATATCTTATATAAAGC
>DAHXMB010000057.1:0-9821 GCA_027365695.1 Candidatus Acididesulfobacter sp.
AAATAAAATTTACGATATAAGGCGCTAATTTTAAATTTTGTTTAAACATATCTTAACAATATAATAAAATATGCAAGCGTCTATATAAAATAAAATAAAATAAAATAAAATAAAATAAAATAAAATAAAATAAATAAATAAATAAATAAATAAATAAATAAAAATTAAATTAATTTTTTGGTGAGCAAATTGAGCGAAAAACCTGTTCTTATTATTGGCGGAGGATTTAGCGGCATATCGGCAGCTTTAGAGATAACAGAAGCCGGCAATCAATCGGTTATTGTCGTAGAAAAAAATCCGTATCTCGGCGGCAGGGTTTTACAGATGTATAAGTATTTTCCGAAGTTGTGCCCCCCGTTTTGCGGTTTTGAGATTAATTTAAGAAGAATAAAGTCTAGTGATGAAGGAAGAATCCAATTTCTTGTTTCATCAGAAATACAGGAAATTAACACTGTAGGGTCGGTGGACGGAAACGGCTATATAGTTAAAATAAAACAAAAACCGCAATATATCAATAACAACTGTACTATTTGCGGCGAATGCGCAAAAGTATGCCCTGAAAACAGATTAAACGATTTTAATTATAATATGGATTCGCAGAAAGCTATTTATATAACAAATATATCTGCGTATCCGTCAAAATATAACATTGACGCAGAATTTTGTAAATTTGACTCATGTAAAAAATGCGAATCTGTTTGCAAATACGCTGCTATAAATCTTAATGCGAAGGAAAAAATATTTAACATAGAAGTAGAATCTATTATTGTAGCTTCAGGCTGGAAACCGTACGATGCCGAAAAAATTACAAATTTAGGCTTCGGAAAATATAAAAATGTTATTACAAATGTGATGATGGAAAGGCTTGCTGCCGATAACGGTCCCACCAGCGGTAAAATTTTGAGACCTTCAGACAACAAAGAGGCGAATGATGTAGTATTTGTTCAATGTGCAGGCTCTAGAAACGAAAATCATCTTCCCTATTGTTCTGCAATATGCTGTCTGGCATCCTTGAAACAATCAATTTATCTTAGAGAAAAAAATCCTGAATCAAATTCTACGATCTTTTATATAGACATAAGAACTCCCGGCAGATATGAAAAGTTTTATAATCGGGCACCCGCCGATGAAAAAACTAAGCTTATTAAAGGGATTGTTGCAAATATATCCGAAGATTCTTCGTCGGGTGACCTCATACTTGATGTTGAAGATATGCTTTCGGGCAAAAAAATAAAATTTAGAGCCGATATGGTTGTCCTTGCCGCAGGTATGGTGCCTAACGGACCGAATATAAAAACAGGCAATATCAAGTTTGATTATGATGCAAACGGTTTTCTATTCAACCAAAATGAAAATTCAGGGATTTTTTCAACAGGCGTTGCAAAGAATCCTGCAGATGTTTACGGTTCTATTCAAGCTTCAACAGGAGCGGCGCTTTCTGTTTTGCAGTTTTCCGTTAATAAAAGAGGTTAATTATAAATAAACAAATAAACAGAAATATTTTTTATGGCTGATTACATTTTGTTTTTCGTTAATAAAAGTAAAAAAGGTTAATCATAAATAATTAAACAGAAATTTTTCGTAAATTATTATCTTTACTTTTACGCCTATACCTATAAAAGAAAAGAAAAAGAGGTTAATTAAATATGGACAATAAGTTGGGAGTTTATATCTGTTCCGGATGCGATATAGGCAATTGCTTAAATATAGAAAAGCTTGAAAATACCGCAAAAAGCGAATATAAACCTGAAATTTGCAAATCCAATGAATTTTTATGCTCTGAGGAAGGCTTACATATTATTAATGAAGATATAAAATCTTCAGGGCTTAATAAAATAATTATAGCCGCCTGTTCTATGAGAGCCAAACAGGATGTGTTTAATTTTGATTTGCTAAAAATATATACTGAAAGAATTAACCTGAGAGAGCACGTAATATGGGTAAGCCAGCCAAATAGCGAGAGTGCTCAAATGCTTGCCGAAGATTATTTAAGGATGGGAATTACAAGAGCAAAAAAAGCCGAAACCACTATTCCTTTAACCGCTGATTTAAATAAAACAATTTTAGTAATAGGCGGCGGCGTTACAGGTTTAAACGCAGCTTTAAATTCAGCTAAGGCAGGATATGAAGTAATATTAGTAGAAAAGAAAAATAACCTCGGCGGATTTCCTTATCTAAAATATAAAAAATGGGAAACCGCTCCTCCTTTTGAAAATAATATATTAATAAAGGATGGTCTCAATAAACTTATCAATGATGTTGAAAATTCCAAAAAAATCCGTATATATAAAAATTCGGAAATAGCTGAAATATCCGGCGCTCCAGGAAGATTTAAAGTAAAAATAAACATAAACTTAGATAAAAATAAAAATATAAAAGTTGATTCAACCGTTTCAGGTAATGATAATGATGATAAAAAAGCAAATAATAATGCTAATATTGAAATAGAAACATCAAATAAAGACTTAAACAAAGACATAGTTACTGAAAATGCAGGCGCAATAATTACAGCTACAGGATGGAAACCATATAATGCATATAATTTAGCATATTTAGGATATGGTTTAACCCCCGACGTTCTAACCAATGTTGAGCTTGAAGAACTTTATTCCGAACTGTACTTGAAAAACGATAGCGAAGATTTTACGATTAAACGAAAATCAGACGGTAATACAGTTAAGTCGGTAGTATTTATATTGTGCGCAGGTTCGAGAGACGAGAATCACCTGCCCTATTGTTCCACTGTCTGCTGCATGAGTTCTTTAAAGGAAGCTAATTCATTCAGAAAAAATAATCCTGATGCTAAAGTATACATAATATATCGGGACATAAGAACCCCTGGCGAATATGAAAATTATTATAAAAGTATGCAGAATGACGACGGAATATTTATGGTTAAAGGAATTGTGTCTAATGTTGCATATGACGGTAAAAACAATATTATTAAGCTAAAAGTTGACGATACTCTTTTTGGCGGCAGCATGGATTTAAGTGCCGATATGCTTGTGCTTGCCGCAGGTATGGTTCCAAATTCAGGCGGTTTTACTGCCAACGACGAAATTGCAGCGTCCCAACAAGTGCAGATAAATTTGCAAACCGATATTAAAGCAGCGTCAGATTCAAATTCATTAAATCTTTCTTCCGACAATCAATCAAAAGCACCTTCGGTTTCATGCTGCGCGGGTCCTGCAGGTTCCTCCTCTCCTGTTTCTGATAATAAAAGCGGTCTTTTGAATTTAACATACAGGCAGGGTAAAGAAATGCCCGATCTTATATATGGTTTTCCTGATTCTAATTTTATTTGTTTCCCTTATGAGTCAAGAAGGACCGGCATATATCCTGCCGGTTCCGTCAGATCTCCTATGGATACGGTTTTTTCCGTTGACGATGCGAAAGGAGCCGCTCTTAAAGCTATTCAGTGCATAGAGCAGACATCTAAAGGTAAAGCCGTTCATCCAAGGTCTAACGATACGACTTATCCTTTTTTTGATCTTCCAAGATGCACGCAATGTAAAAGATGCACCGAAGAATGTCCTTTCGGAGCTATTGATGAAGATGAAAAAGGCACGCCTAAACCTAATCCTGAAAGATGCAGAAGATGCGGTGTCTGCATGGGAGCATGCCCCGTTAAAATTATTTCATTTAAGAATTATTCGGTAGATATAATAGGTTCGATGCTTAAAAGTATTTATGTTCCCGACGAGGTAGCAAAGGATGATGATTATAGGATTCTTGTATTCGCTTGCGAAAACGATGCATACCCTGCTATTGATATATTAGGAATGAATAAAATACAGCTTCCGTCAAGCATAAGAATAATCCCTGTAAGGTGTTTAGGGTCTATAAATAACGTATGGTATGCAGATGCCCTTTCAAGAGGAATAGACGGGATACTTCTATTAGGGTGCAAGTATGGAGACGATTATCAGTGTCATTTTGTCAAGGGTTCGGAATTAGCTTCGTACAGAATGGAAAATCTTAAAGAAACTTTGACGAGATTAGTTTTAGAAGCCGAGAGAATAAGGCAAGTCCAGATTGAATTTTCTGATTATATGAAATTGCCTGATATTTTAAACGATTTTGTGAATAAAATAAAGTCAATAGAACCTAATCCTTATAAGGGTTTTTAATACTAATAATTGCTGTTATTACAATTACTTGATATAAAAAAATTTTTAATACTAATAATTGTTGTTATGATTATTTGATATTATAAATGCAGCTCCTATTAATTAAGTTAAGATTTTCTTTAAAATTTTACTTTTACTTTTATTATATTGATATTGATAATTGCCATGACGATAGTCTTCAGGAGATGAATATAATATGACTAATAATACATTAAATAATAATAATGATATTAATCTTATAAAAAATATTAAGGATATCGGAGACAGTCCTTTCAAAAAATGTTTTCAATGCGGAACTTGTTCTGCAATATGCCCTATAACGCCGGATAATAAACCTTTTCCGCGCAAAGAAATGATATGGTCGCAATGGGGATTAAAAAACGAGTTAGAAAGCGATTTAGATCCATGGCTATGCTATTATTGCGGTAAATGTTCCGAATATTGTCCGAGAAAAGCAGACCCTGGTCAACTCATGATGTCGCTACGCCGTTGGTTGATTACAGAATATGACTGGACTGGCATATCTAAACTGCTTTATAAATCTAAAGCAGCAGAGTATATTGCATTACTATTTGTTGCAATGGTTGTATTTTTAGAATGGGTTGTATTGCTCGGAATTACTCCTCCTGCTGCATTAAACGGCGGTAATCTGTCAATAAATCAAATGGTTCCTGCTTATAAAATAGATTATTTTTTTGATTATCCTATGATGGTTATACTTTCCGCTTTACTGATATCATTTATTTTCAATATGTTCAACAAAACCGTTTTAAGCGATAAAAAGATTAAAATTCCTTTTAAACTTTATTTTACGGAATTATGGTCATTGATATTTAATTTTTTTACCCAGATAAGATTTTCTAAGTGCGAAGATGAATCGGAAAAAGAATCTTTTTTTAAAAAACTTTCTGAAGGAAAATACAATTTCTGGCTGACTCATGTGTTTCTTATGACAAGCTACGTTATTTTATTTATCGGCATCGTATTTTTTTTGAAGTGGTTTCAAACAGATGACAAATATGTAATGTTTCATTCAATATTATTCGATTACTACGCAAGTATAGGACTTATCTTTGGAACAATTTATTTTGCGTTTCAACGATTCACAAAAAGAAAAGAAAGAAGTAAATTTTCGCATCATACCGATTGGGCATTTATTGTTTTATTGTTTCTTACTGCATTTACGGGAATATTATTGCGGGCTTTTATGGTTTACAAATATCCTTCATCTTGGATTTTTTATTTATATTTAATTCACTTGATGATTTTAATACCTATGTTAGTTGTCGAAGTGCCATTTTCAAAATGGTCGCATCTTGCATATAGACCTATGGCAATATATTTTGCAAACCTGAAAGAAAAAGCCAGAAGCAATGAGAGCAATGAAATTAATGAAATAGATTAATTTTTAAAAATAAAAGCGTTGAAGGTGGGTTAAAATATTACATAAATTTAACACGTATGAGTGTTTTATAAGTTTAAAGTTTAAAGTTTAAAGTTTAAAAATTAACTTCTTTTAATTTGAAAAAGGAGATACTATTGTGAATGTATTTGATTATGCGATCTCATTTGGATTATTTGCCGGCATTATTGCGGTAATTTACAGTATTATTGTTACTTTTTGGGTATTAAAGCAGGATGAAGGAAGTTCAAAGATGAAAGAAATAGCTTCTGCAATACAGGAAGGGGCTACGGCTTTTCTTAACAGGCAGTATAGAACGGTAGCTCTTGTCGGAATAATAATTTTTATTCTGATATTTATCGGCGGAATATGGATTCCTCAATTCGGCATTTTGACTGCCATAGGGTTTTTATTCGGTTCAGTTCTTTCCGCAACGGCAGGTTACCTAGGCATGTTTAATGCAGTAAGAGCAAATGTCAGAACGGCTCAAATTGCTCATGGCGGAGTTAAACCTGCGTTAAAGTTTGCTTTCAAGGCGGGATCAGTAACCGGACTTATGGTTTTAGGCCTTGGAGTTTTAGGAATTTCACTTTTTTTTCTTATCGTACATTCAATAACGGGGTCGCTTAACGGATCTCTTGACACACTTATAGGCTTTGCTTTTGGGTGCAGCCTTATAAGTGTTTTTGCTAGACTTGGCGGGGGTATCTACACAAAGGCAGCCGATGTCGGAGCGGATCTTGTAGGGAAAATAGAGGCGGGCATTCCTGAAGATGACCCAAGAAATCCTGCCGTTATTGCAGATCAGGTCGGTGATAATGTCGGCGATTGTGCAGGTATGGCTGCCGATGTCTTTGAAACTTTTGCCGTAACTATCATAGCCGCAATGCTATTAGCCTATTCAATTTTTAAAAATGAACCTCATAGTGTAATGAAAGCAGTTTTATATCCGTTAATTCTTGGAGCGATAGCCGTTTTTACTTCAATAATAGGAATATTCTTTGTAAGCGCTCCTACAAAAGAGAAGATTATGCAGGGTCTTTATAAAGGTATAATTGCAACTGGAATTATTTCAGCTATTTTTTATTATTTTTTCACAATGTATTTTATGAAAGGCGTGGGACATTATTCACCGTTGAATTATTATTATTCAGCTTTAATCGGTTTATTTTTAACCGGTTTTATTATTGTGATAACCGATTATTTCACGTCAACGAGTTTTTCTCCTGTTAAATCTATTGCGGAAGCTTCAACGACAGGTCATGCTACTAATATAATTGCAGGTCTAGCGGTAGGGCAGATGTCAACAGCTCTCCCTGTAATTGTAATTTCCGCCGCCATTTTATTATCCTATCATTTTGCAGGATTCTATGGAATTGCGATAGCAGCTGCAAGCATGCTATCTATGGCAGGCATGATTATCGGAGTAGATTCATTCGGTCCGATTACGGATAATGCGGGAGGTATTGCCGAAATGAGTGAACTCCCTGCCGATGTTAGAGAAACTACAGATGCGCTTGATGCTGTAGGAAATACTACTAAGGCAGTAACTAAGGGGTATGCTATTGGTTCGGCTGCTCTTGCAGCGATAGTTCTTTTTGGAGAATACGATAGGCTTATATTAGCAGGACCTATACATTATTCTTTTTTGATTTCTGACCCTAATGTATTAGTAGGACTACTTATCGGCGCTATGTTCCCATTTCTTTTTGCTTCTCTTGCTATGAAGGCCGTGGGTAAGGCTGCCGGTTATATAGTAGATGAGGTTAGAAGACAATTTAAAGAAATACCGGGTATAATGGAAGGAACAGGAAAGCCTGAATACGGTAAGTGTGTAGATATTGTTACAAAATCATCAATAAAGCAGATGGTATTGCCTGCTTTTATTCCTATTGCAGGACCAGTAATATTTGGTCTTTTACTTGGACCGCAGGTACTTGGCGGAATATTGCTTGGAACCATAATTTCAGGTCTTTTTGTTGCTATTTCAATGACAAGCGGCGGAGCTGCATGGGATAACGCAAAAAAACTTATAGAAAGGGGCTTGTACGGCGGTAAGGGGAGTTTAGCCCATCAGGCGTCCATTACCGGAGATACCGTCGGCGATCCGTACAAGGACACTGCTGGACCTGCTATAAATCCTATGATAAAAGTGGTAAATATATTTACTATCTTAATTGTGCCGATAGTTTTAATTTTGTGGCATTAAAATTATATCAAGTATTATTATAAGCATAGCAACAATTAAGCATAGCAATATAGATTATAGCAGACAAGGGATACTATCATCCTGCCTGCTATAATCTTTTATCATTTATATCGTGTATAAATATAAAATAAGAGAGAGCTATGTCCCAAAATTGCCGATAGAAAATTTTATTCTGGGTGACCGTTTCGCCATAATCGGCATGCGTTTATATGGATTACAGCCTTGTGAACAGAATCGGCATGCGTTTATATGGATTACAGCCTTATGAACAGAAACGGCATGCGTTTCTACTTTCGGAACTTTCCCGCGTTGGGTGTCATTCCTGCGTAAGCAGGTACGGTTTAAAGCCGTCGGTATTTAGACGGCTCATCTAATCTTTTCTTTTTAAAACATTAAAGCACTTTTAATAATCTCTATCGGCAATTTTGGGCTTAAGATGCCTGTTGAGTACTTTCTGTTTTTGTCGTTTCATTTTTTGCGTATCTGCTATAAAAATAAACTCCGCCTGTTAAAAGGATATTTGTTATTATAATAACTAAAAAAGCATATTCAGGAAAATCTTGAGTGCCTGCAATTCCGGCACTCAACGGCATATAAGCCATTATTGCCGTGGCTAAAGCTCTTCCTATCATTGACCACAAAAAGTATTTTTCTCTTTTCGGAAGCTTTTCCTCCGGCGGCTTTTTTAAGTTTTCTAAATAAAATGTAAAAGAAGCGCCTATATACCTTCCTACTATTATCATTACTATTATAATAAAAAGTCTGTCTGTAAATTCCCATGTTATGTGCGATAATTCAACTATAACTCCCAGAAATACAAAAAATAAAGTTCTTATTAAAAACGAAAACTCATAATTAAACTGTTTTATAGAAGAATCTTTTAAACTCATTTTAAGAAAATTAATTTTCAATTTATTTAGCAGTTCTTCATTGCCCATTAGTATTCCGAAAACTAAAATAGCAACAGCTCCGTTGCCTCCTACAAAATGGATTATCAAATAAAGAATCAGCATACCTCCAAAAGTAATAGAATAAGCATATTTTGTTTTTGAAATATATTTTAATAAAATAAACCATATAATTCCAAATGCTATTGCTATAACTGATGAAATTCCAAATGAATATAGCAAATTGCCAGCGGTGGATAAATAATTTACATTGGTAGAGGAATTTTTTGCAAAATTTATTAAAACAATTAGAATAATGATTGAAAAAGCGTCGTTGAATGTTGATTCAATCGCTATTACAGTTTTATTCTTATCGCTTACGTTTATATTGGATAAAAGAGGCATGATAACGGAGGAACTGGAACATGAAACTATAGTACCGAGCATTAACGACTGCATTAAATTACCGCCGCCCATGATATAGAAAAATCCGCCCGCTAGCGCTATTGACAAAAAAAGTCCAATCACAATCAAAAACATTGAATAAATTGAACTTTTGAATACAGTTATAAAATTAAGCTCAAGTCCGCCGGAAAACATAATAAGAATTAGCACTAAAGTACTTAAATAAGGAGCAAAATTAATAAAAAACTGCTGATTAAATACATGATAAATCGGACCCAGTATTAGACCCGCCAGCATTAAAAATAAAATAGACGGAATTTTTGTAAAAGAGAAAAACATTTCTCCAATGAAACCGAGAAGGATAACTACGCCTATAATTCCAATTGCTATAGAAGGACTCATAATTTAAGCCAATTTAGATTAATGTAAGTTGATGCTTATTTTAAATTTAATTAATTAACAAATATAATAGTAAATATTTAAATAAAAATCAATTATGTTGCCTAATACAAAAATTTTCTATGAAAGATTAAAGATAAAATTTTTGCTTGACATAAGTTTTTATTAATAGGATAATTAAAAACAAATTTAAGGTATTAAATTTTAAACAATAATCAATTATCATTATGGAGGCTTTATGCGAAGTGAACCCGACGGCAGTTGCAGCCGTCATTTTTATTTTGCGATAACAATTGAAAGCTATAATGAAATATAATCAAGACTGAATTATCAAAGATAAACCCCATAAATTATTAATTACATAAATGAATTTACCAATAATTTTATTA
>DAHXMB010000042.1:0-8620 GCA_027365695.1 Candidatus Acididesulfobacter sp.
AAGATTAAAATTGTTACTATATGGGGGTTTTCTACCGATAATTTTAACAGGAGAGAAGGAGAAGTAAATTCACTTTTTAATATTATAAAATCTAAATTGGAATTATATATAGGCTCCGATTTTATTGATAAAAATAAAATAAAAGTTAGTATTATAGGCAAGAAAGATTTGCTTCCCGATGATTTAAAAGACGTAATTAAACGATTGGAAGAAAAAACAAATTCGTATTCTAATCTTTATTTATATATTGCTTTAGGTTACGGCGGCAGACAGGAAATTTGCGATGCGTTCGGCAAATGTATAGCGGATAATTTTTATGATATATCGTCTGCCATAAAAGAAGATGAAAATGAAGATGAAAATTATAAAAATAAAATTTATCCTCAAACATTACCTTGCGGCAGGCTTTCAAATCTAATAACTGTTGATAATATTTCTAAGTATCTTTATGCTACCGATGTTCCTGATCCGGAACTTATTATAAGGACAAGCGGAGAAGTCAGGCTTTCGGGTTTTTTATTATGGCAAAGCGCTTACAGTGAATATTATTTTTGTGATGCTTACTGGCCGGAATTCAGAAAAATTGATTTTTTAAGAGCTATCAGAAGTTATCAATTTCGTCAGATAAGGCAGGGAAAATAAAATCTGCAAGCTATAATTTAATTATATATAAATATATAAGGCTGCATAAACCGTATTGATAGCTTATATATAAATAGCTTGCAATTATATTGGAAACATAGAAAGATTCATAAATGCGGGTAATAATTTTTCATCGCTTAGTTTTAACCTTTTAATTGTATATTTATATTTACATATATTTACATATTATATTTACATAATAGTTAAGTAAAGGATATAATTTTATATGTCATTTACATCTGTTCAAAAAAAAACTATCGGCGCAATGAGTTCCGTTGTAGGATTAAGAATGCTGGCTGTTTTTTTGATACTGCCGGTCTTTACATTGTATGCCCGCCAATTTACAAATAGTTATTTGCTTATAGGCCTCGCCTTTGGAATATACGGTCTATCAAGAGCAATATTTCAGATACCTTTCGGATATTTATCGGATAAATACGGCAGAAAAAACATACTTTTTGCAGGAATGCTGCTTTTTGGCATTTTTACTATTTTAATAGGTTTCTCTTCCAATATTTTGGAATTGATTTTATTAAGATTTTTACAGGGGGTTGCGGCTGAAAGCTCCGTTGCTTTCGCCCTTGTTTCCGATACAGTTTCTGAAAACCAGAGGGCTACGGCTCTTGCATATCTTGGAATCCCTATCGGTTTGAGTTTTGTAGTGGGCATAGTTCTCGGTCCGCTTCTTTCGTTATATTTCGGATATCCATTTTTATTTTATTTTTCAGGTACGCTTGGAATATTGTCTGCAATTTTTATTTATTTATTTGTTGAAGAGCCTGAAAATAAAAAAATCCTTGAAGAAGTAGAGATGTCTTTTAGCAGATTTATCAATATATTTAAAAATAAAATAATTGCCAATCTCTCTTTCCAGGGCTTTATATTATCTTTTTTTATGACGGTTTTCTTTTTTACGCTTCCGATGATAGTCAAATTGCGGTTGGGAACGGCAGATTACTATAAGGTGCTGATACCTATGGTCGTATTTTCTTTATTTGCAATGATGAAAGCTTCAAAAAAAGCCGACAAGGGATATGAAACTCATTTACTGAAATTAAGCTACCTGTTGATGGGAATTTCGGCATTATTTATGTTTTCTAATAGTGAAACGTATGCGCTGCCCATTATAATAATAGGAGGCATTTTATTTTTCACGGGATTTTCAATTACAGAACCTATAATGCCGTCTTTAGTTTCTTCGGTGTCAGATCCTTCTTTTGTCGGAACATCAATGGGCATATATAATACTTTTCAATTTTCCGGAAGTTTTGCAGGAGGGGTTCTTGCAGGATTTTTATTTAAAAATTATTTTGGAATTATTCCCGTTATTTTAGTCGTATGTTCCGTTGTCCTATATATTATGATAAGCAGGCTATCTCTTAAAAAATTAAAAAATAATTAAAAAATAATAGGTAAAACAATTTTAGTTTACCTATATAATATTATTCGTCAAATTCTTCACTTATAAACTGTTCTTCCAAAATCATTTTAATTTCATCTGTTTTAATAAATGTTTGTATAGATATAGCATAATAGATTAAAGAAGCTATAATAACCGCTATTATGTCATACGGAAATATGAGTAAATTTATCCCGCCAAAATTTTTGCTTCCTAAATACGATAAAATTATTATCGTAATTATATAAAATAAAAACCATAATCCGGGCAGAAAATTTCTCTTAAAATTTTTTTTCTTATAATCTTTTATTATAAATATAATACATCCTGCCGCTATACCGATAAAAAGTTTCCATAAAACTCCGAAACCTGACCAGTAAATTATTAACGAACCGATAATAAAAGCGATTGGAGATATTATAGCGGCTAAAGGGAGATAAAACGGTCTTTTAAGGTTCGGAGTCAGCTTTCTGAAAGACATCAGACTTACAGGACCAAGTATATAAGTAAATACAATACTTGACGTTATTATTCCCACTAACGATTGCCAGCTTGGAAAAGGCATCAGGTATATGGCGGAAAGACAAAATATGAAAATAAGCGAGATATATGCAATACCGTATTTGTTGAATTGCGAAAGTTTACGCGGCAAAAAATTCATTTTTGACATAGCGTAGCCGACTCTTGAAGTAGTACCCATATATGTTAACCCCGTTCCAAACGGAGAAATAATAGCGCCGATAATTATAAGCACCGTCAGAAAAATCAGGTTATAATTTTGAGATAAGCTTATAAAAGGAGAAGAATAATTTAAGGCAAGCCAGTTATTTGATTTTACTAAAGGAACCGCTAAAATAAAACTTACAGAAAGCGCTCCATAAATAATTATCCCGATAATCACCGACATTATAGTAGCTAATGGGACGTCTCTGCCGGGGTTTTTAGATTCGCCTGCAAGTTCTATTGCCTGTCTAAATCCTAAAAAAGAGAACATAACGCCTCCTAAAGATATGCTTTTCATCATTCCGCCAAATCCGTAAGGCATAAAACTGTAATGATTCAGAGATGAAATATTATTATTTTTAAAGGCGGCATAAATTAAAACCGATGCGACAATTACAGGTATGGCTAATTTAAACCAAGTTAAAAACGTATTAGTTTTCGCAAAAATTTTTACTCCGAATATATTAATAATAAAAAATAACAGAAGTATAAAAAATGTTATTAATAAGCCTGAAGGCGTAAGTGAAGAATTTATATAAAGTCCGGGAATATAATAGTTTAGATATTGGACTGAAGCCTCCGCTTCTATTGAACTAACGGCTGCCCCCGATATTATCAGTATCCAGCTTGAAATAAAACCTAAAAGAGCGCCGTGAGTATATTTGGGATATCGGGCAATACCGCCTGATAATGGCAGCATACTTCCTAATTCGCTGTAAACAAGCGCTATAAGCATTACGGCAAAACCGCCCGCTATCCAGGAAATAATAGATGAAGGACCTGCGTATTTTGCGCTAAAATATATCCCGAGCAGCCAGCCTGAACCGATTATAGCACCAGTAGAAGCAAAAGTAAGCTGTAAAAGGTTTAATGATTTTTTTAATGATTTTTTCAATAGTTTGATTTATAATAGTTAATTGATACGATTTAACATCATTATAAAATATAAAAATATATTTTTATTAATATTTTAATATTTAATTTAATAATAAAATAAAATACTACACAAATATTCTTTAAATTACAATATAAATACAAAAAATATACAAAAAATTCAACAATATAATTATAATTATTACTAAAATTGCCGATAGTAAATTTTAAGGAGGTAGAATGATTTATGATATGATAATTGTAGGAGGCGGTCCTGCAGGTTTGTCCGCCGCTATATATGCTTTAAGGGCGAGGCTTAACATTATATTAATAGAAAAAATGTCAATAGGTGGTCAGATTGCCGTTTCCGATGTTATTGAAAATTATCCGGGTTTCCCGTCTATTTCAGGAGCAGAACTCATGGATAAGTTTGAAAAACATGCCAAAAGCTTCGGATTAAAAATAGTTTATGATGAGATAAAAGAAATTAAAGACAATGGCAACTGTAAAACATTAAAGGGCGTAGAAGCTGATTATGATACAAGCACCGTTCTTATTACTGTCGGAGCATCTCCTAAAAAGCTTGGAATACCGGGAGAAAAAGAATTTATAGGCAAAGGAGTTTCATATTGCGCAACTTGCGACGGTCCATTTTTTAGAGATAGGGATATTGCCGTTATAGGCGGAGGGGATACCGCAGTCAAAGAAGCTAATTATCTTGCAAGAATTGTAAATTCTCTTATTTTAGTACACAGAAGAAAAGAACTGAGGGCTGAGAAAATCATTCAGGAAAGACTTCATAACGCTGAAAATGTTATACTAAACTTAGAACATATACCGATTTCAATAAATGGTTCTAAAACGGTAGAATCGCTGACGGTAGAAAACGTAAAGACTAAAGAAAGGACGATAATCCCCGTTAAAGGAGTTTTTATTTTCGTCGGCATAAAACCGCAAACATCTTTTGTAAGTAATATTGAAAAGGACGAATACGGTTTCATAAAAACGGACCCTTATACTCTTATGACGTCTATGCCCGGAGTTTTTTGCGCAGGAGACGTCCGCGCAAAAAAACTGCTTCAAGTGGCTACGGCTGTGGGAGACGGCGCATTAGCCGCTACTATGGCGGAAGAATATATATGCGATGTCTGCTGACTCAAAATTTTTCTAATAAATATTTTAAGTAATTTATTAAAATAATTATTAACATTTTTTAACCGGAAAATAGCTATGCTATACGAGCCCATTTTTTAACGTATATATTCATATATAGTGTGATAAAAGTCATATTTAAAGTTAAAATTTTATATTAAAATATATTCTAATATTATATTAAAACTTAGGCAAATAAAAATAAAATAATATATTAATATATCTAATAATATATTTATCTTAGAAAGTTGTTTATATTAAATTTTGAGGATTGCAAAAGTGGAAGATAATGATAATACAGGTTACAACCCTGTGCGAGATATGGTTTTAACAAGACACGGATTTGTTAAGGGCAAAGAAAAATCATTTCTTCAAAATCCCAAAGACAAACCGTTTGTCGGAATTATCGGTATCCCTCCAAAAGAAATTATGGAAGATCTTATTAAAAAAAACGCTGTCATCTTGTCTTTAGATATGTACAAGGTAGACCAATTAATCACCGAACCTACGGAAAATATTCTTCCTAAAGCATATTGCGCTCAAATTAAACGGATTATAGCCAATATTTTAGCCGCAACGGATTATTGGACTGAAGAT
The DNA here is from genome assembly GCA_027365695.1 of Candidatus Acididesulfobacter sp. Classification (GTDB taxonomy): domain Bacteria; phylum SZUA-79; class SZUA-79; order Acidulodesulfobacterales; family Acidulodesulfobacteraceae; genus Acididesulfobacter. The sequence continues at coordinate 5,387 of DAHXMB010000042.1, forward strand.
GTCGTTGATTCTGTTCTTGTAGGAAGAAATCCTATATCAGAGATAATAATTGAAGATTCAGAAATAGCAAGATGCAATGAAATGGGATTTGTTGCGGATTTTATTGTAAATGAATTAAGAATAAAATTAACCCGCGTTAAGAATAATGATATTGAAAGGAAAGGAGATTTTATCTGCAAAAGCGGTATCCCTTTAGATGACAAGTTTGGTCGAATCGCAGGTTATTTTTATAGAGATATTGAAAAGAAAAAACCGTTCAAGCCTGAATACGTCAAGCCTAAATGCGCATTCTGGGGAACGCCTCCCTGGGGAGATTTTTCTTTAGCAAATTATTTTCCCGATGAAACTCATATTTACGGCTGGACAAGGTGTGTTGAAAACCTGACGCCTGGTGATTTACAACTTGAGTTAGAATTTAACCCCGATGTACCTACGGTTTTTTTTGCGCAAAGCTTTTGTCCAAAAGCAGGACTTGCATCTTATCTTGCAAGCAAACATCCGAGAGGTATTTTTATTGATATGGATTTAGGGCTTACAAGAAGCACCGTGGCAAAACTAACCGCATTTTTACAGCTTAACGGAGTGGTTGGTTAATACAAATTGCTTATTTTTTTATTATACTTCTAAAATTACCAAAAATTAATGCGCTATATTAAAACATTTTTAATTTTAAGAATTTATAATTTATATCGTCAATTTTGAAATATTTATTAATAATGCTAAAACTGAGGCGGACATATTATAATGATACTTTTAGATGCAGGAACTACTTATGCTAAAATTTTAAATACCGAAACGAATGACAAGAATGTAAAAAAGGTTGCCGATCTTGAAAAAACATTTAGGGCAGATATAGGGACGGGACATAATATAGATAGATTTGCAAAACAATCCGTAAATGAAATAATAGCTCTTTCTTATGCAGGAAAGAGACTGATAAAAGAAAAATCTTTCACTTTATTAGACGTAGGCTCAAGAGATGCCAAGTACGTTGTTTTTGAAGACGGCAATTTTATTCATAGCGATTGGAATACGGAATGCGGGGCATTTACAGGGCAGGCTATAGAAATTTTGGGAAATTATTTAAATTTAGATTATAATAAAATAGAACCTCAAAGAGAATTTATCACTGCTACTTGCGGACTTTTAGGAATGGGTCATGTTTTTGATATGGTTGCTTCTAATATTGAACCGAGTATTGCCGCTGCAAGATTAATAAAAGGCATATGTATGTCAATGTATAGGTTTGCAAGAAAACCTGCTAAAATTTATTTGACGGGAGGATTAGTAAATAATGAACTTTTTGTAAAATCTATGCCGTGTGAGACAATTTGCTTAGATAGATTTACCCTGCTCGAGGGAGTTCTTGAATATTCCGCAAGCAAGCAGGGTATAAATTCTTAAAAAAACTCTTAATAAATTAATAAATTAAGTCAAGCCAATTTAAATCAAATCAATAAGCTAATACTTTTACATCATCATCCATTGCCATTTCTACAACATAAGCGCCGCCGACGACCCCGCTGCATTCAGGTATAAGGTCATCTTTTGTAAAATTGTTTAGTTCTAAAGCAGGTGTGCATACTTTGAGGACAACTCCCGCTTCATAAGCGTCTTTAATAAAATCGTAAACAGATTTAGGGCTGCCTTCTTTTACTTTTAAATTTTCCGCTACGCCTTTTTTCATCAGAAGTCCTGCATCTGCCGTAAGAATCATCTCTACTTCATAATCCATAGTTGCGGCGGCAGCAGCCTGAAAAAAGGGTGCTCCTAATTGATGAGGATTATCGGGTGTCGTGTTTTGAAGCATAATAAACAATTTGTTTGCCATTTTTTTCTCCTTTTTTAAAAATAGTTAATTTTCATATTATTCTTTACTTCTTTTAAGGTTTCTCCCGCAATCTTTTTTGCCTTATTGGTACCGGTCAGCAAAATATCCCAAATTTCTGAAGGTCGTTCTTTATAATATTGCCGTTTTTCATTCATAGGAACTAAAATATTTTTAATTGATTCAAAAAGATTATTTTTGCATTGCACGCACCCTATTGAACCATTAATGCAGTCATTTTCGGTATTTTTCGTTAAATCGTCATTTGAAAAAGTTTTATGATAAGAAAAAATAGTGCATATATCGGGATGACCGGGATCAGATGTATGAATACGCGACTTGTCGGTTAAAGCAGTTCTTATTTTAGATTTTATAGTATCAAAATCATCCGAGAGAAAAATTGCATTTCCGTAGGACTTGCTCATTTTTAAATTTCCGTCAAGACCGATAAGTTTTGGAAATTCGCTTAAAAGAGCTTGAGGTTCAATTAAAGTGCTGCCGTAAAGTTCATTAAACCGTCTTACTATTTTTCGTGATAATTCTATATGCGGCAATTGATCTATTCCGACAGGGACTAAGTCGGCTTTAAAGATTGTTATATCGGCGGTCTGGCTTACGGGATATCCTAAAAAACCGTAGTTAAGTTCTTTATAGCCTTTTTCTTTTGACTCGGCTTTAATAGTAGGATTATGTTTTAAAGCATTTATTGAAATAAACATTGAAAAAAATATTGTCAATTCGGCTATCTCAGGAATCATTGATTGAATTATAATTGTTGATTTTTCAGGCGCAATTCCGACTGCAAGATAATCTAATGCAACCTGAAATATATTTTGTTTAAGAAGTTCAGGATGATCAAAATTAGTAGTTAAAGCTTGTATATCCGCTATTAATATAAATGTGTCATATTTGTCCTGAAGGGCAACCCTATTTTCTAAAGAGCCGCAATAATGTCCCAGATGAAGAGGGCCCGTCGGTCTATCCCCCGTCAATATTCTTCTGTATATTTTACTTGAAGCGTCAGGACTTTCAAATTTAAATCCTGACGCTACCGCAGGATTTTGTTTATTATTATTCATAATTCATATATTATAATATTCTTTTATGGATAAAATCAAGTTTTTTGAATTGTTTTATTAATTTAATGTAAAAATCAATATTAAATTAATTTTTTATAATAAAAATTTAAAATATTATTATTGTTATTGTAATAATAAATATGATAAAATATAAGTTTACTTATGTAATTATATTTTATTTAATAGAATAAATAATAAAAAAATGGAAACAATAGACGGCGAAATTAAAAGAAAACAGAATCTATTGAAAGAATTGTTGAAAAAGAAAAATGCTATATTATTAGCTCATAATTATCAGAGAGATGAAATTCAAGAAATTGCAGACTT
>DAHXMB010000059.1:0-6167 GCA_027365695.1 Candidatus Acididesulfobacter sp.
GGAGAGAAACTTGTAATGAGAATATTAGATAAATCCTCTCTTGAGCTTAATATGAGAAAATTAGGGTTTTCAGAAAGTCAATTGAATGATTTTCAAACCGCTATACATAAACCGTACGGCATGATACTCGTCACAGGTCCCACAGGCTCAGGCAAAACAACTACTTTGTACAGCGCATTAAGCGATTTAAATAAAAAAACAGTAAATATTTCCACGGCTGAGGATCCAGTAGAATATAATATTTACGGTATTAATCAGGTTCAAATTAACGAAGACATAGGTTTAACATTCGCTCAAGCATTGCGTTCTTTTTTAAGGCAGGATCCCGACATAATAATGGTAGGCGAAATAAGAGACCTTGAAACTGCAGAAATTGCTATTAAGGCTGCTTTGACGGGTCATTTGGTTCTTTCAACGATTCATACAAATAATGCCGCATCAACTATTTCCCGTTTAATTAATGTCGGAGTGGAATCGTTTCTTGTGGCATCCAGCCTTAATCTTATAATAGCGCAGAGACTTGTAAGAAAATTATGCAATGAATGTAAAGAACCTTATAAACCTGACAATATGCTTCTTAAAGGTTTTGGATTTGAAGACAGCGTCGTCTCGCGCAATTTATTTTACAAGCCGAAAGGATGTTCCGTCTGTATGAATACAGGATACAAAGGCAGAATTGCAATATATGAAGTACTTACCGTAACCGATGATATTAAAGATTTAATTTATAAAAATTCTAATGAGTTTGAAATTGAAAATTTAGCCGTTAAAAATCATAAAATGATTACTTTAAGCGAATCGGCAAAAGAGAAATTTACTTCAGGCATAACTTCTCTTGATGAAATATTGCAATATCTAAAAACAAATAATAATATAATTATATAATGAATACTATTTATCTAAAATTTATTTTTTAATTGGGGACACATAAAATGCCTTCTATAGCCGATTTATTAAAAACTACCGTAGATATGGGAGCATCAGATTTGCATATAGCGGCAGGTTCGCCTCCGGTGATAAGACTCAGGGGTTCCCTTGCTCCGCTTAATTTTCCGCCTTTACCGCCTTCCGATACTCAAGGTTTATGCTATAGCGTTATAACGGATGCTCAAAAGAAAAAATTTGAAGAAACCCATGAACTTGATTTTTCATTTTCACAGAAAGGAGTATCCCGTTTCAGAGGTAATCTCTATTTTGACAGAGGTTCGGTGGCCGGAGCGTTCAGGGTTATTCCCCATGAGATACCTTCAATAGATGCTTTAGGTTTGCCTCCCGTAATAAAAGAAATTATCAAATCGCCGAGAGGTTTAATATTAGTAACGGGTCCTACAGGTTCTGGGAAAACCACATCTCTAGCTGCTATGATAGACTCTATAAATGCAACAAGACATGAACATATCATTACCGTTGAGGATCCTATAGAATACATTTTTCAGCACAAATCATGCTTAGTTAACCAGAGAGAAGTAGGGCAGGACTCTTATAGCTTTTTAGAAAGCTTAAGACACATATTAAGAGAAGACCCTGATGTAGTTCTAATAGGCGAAATACGAGATATGGAAACTATGGAGGCTGCATTAACCATTGCCGAAACTGGACACTTAACGTTCGGGACTCTGCATACCAATTCAGCTGTGCAAACTATTTCAAGAATAATAGATATATTTCCTTCCGATCAGCAGTCTCAGGTAAGGTCATCATTATCTTTATCATTGGTAGGAGTTATGTCCCAAACTCTTATTCCTAAAATAGACGGTATCGGCAGGATTATGGCGGCAGAAGTTATGATTCCTAATGCTGCTATAAGAAATCTTATTCGTGAAAATAAAATCCATCAAATATATTCTCAGCTTCAGTTGGGACAGGAAAAATACGGTATGCAAACATTAAACCAGGCACTTGCCTCATTAGTCAATAACAGAATAATAAGTGAAGCAGAAGCATACTCGCGTTCTTCAGACATAGATGAATTAAAACAAAATATAAATTCAGGATTGATTTCTAAAGGCGGTTCTTTAAACAATAATTTATCTTCAAATGCAAACAAAATTGGAACGTCGGGAATACAGCAGCAAAACGGCGACTCATTTAATAAAAAGAACGACGGGTTATTTTCAGGAATTGATTTTGATAAATTATAATACGGTCCCAAAATTGCCGATAAAAAATTTATTTTCTGTATGAGCCGTTTAAATGCCGACAACTTTAAAGCGCACCTGTTACGCAGGAATGACTTTGCGGATATTTAATTTCACCTGATTGGTGTCGTTCCCGCGAAAGCGGGAATCTAATGTTCCATATAACTTTAAAGCTATTTTAAAGATTTCTATCGGCAATTTTGGGACGGTTATATTAATTGATTGTATAATTATATATTATAATATGTTATATTATAATATAAATATAATATAACATTATTAAGAGGTTAATTTTATGCCTGTTTATCAATGGAAAGGCAAAAAAAAGACAGGAGAATATATTACCGGTCAAATTGACGCTGCAAGTTCTGAAATTGTTATTGATGAGCTTCATAAGAATAATATTTATCCTATAAATGTAGATAAGAAAAGTGAATTTTTAAGTTTAAAACTCACTGCTTCAAAAGAAGTAAGTTCAAAAACTAAAATAAGCGACAACGATTTAATAGTATTTACAAGACAGTTTTCTTCACTAGTAGATTCGGGTGTTCCTATTTTGCAAGGCTTATCTATAATGATAGAACAGCAAAAAAATAAAAATTTAAAAGGCATTTTATCAAAAATTAAAGAAAACATAGAAAGCGGAGGAAGTTTATCCGATAGTTTTAAAAAATTTCCGCGTGTATTTAATGATTTATATATAAATCTTGTTGATGCCGGGGAAAAGGGCGGTGTTTTAGATAAAGTTTTTAAAAGATTATCTGTATATTTTGAAAAAACTCTTAAACTTAAAAGAAAAGTGAAAGGCGCAATGATATATCCTACGATAGTATTGTCGGTTGCGTTTGCAGTTATAGTAATATTATTGACATTTGTTATCCCTGTATTTGCAAATCTTTTTGCCAGCGTCGGTGCAAAACTGCCGGGTCTTACGCAGGATGTCATTAATTTCAGCGATTTTGTCAGGTCATATATACTTTATATAATTATTGCCATAGGCATAGCAGTTTTCTTATTTAAGTCATATTATAAAAGGGAAAACGGAAGACGGAATATAGACCGTTCAATTCTTAAATTGCCGTTAATAGGATTATTACTGAAAAAGGTTTCTATTGCCAGATTTTCAAGAACTCTTTCTACAATGGTTGAAAGCGGCGTTCCTATTTTATCGGCTCTTGGCATTGTATCTAAAATAAGCGGAAATAAAATTATAGAAGAATCTTTAATGAAAACAAAAGAAGATGTGGCATCAGGCGCTCCTCTTTCTGCTGCTATTAATAAAACGGGACTTTTCCCTCCTCTTGTTGTACAAATGGTAATGGTTGGAGAAAAAACAGGCAATCTTGATGCAATGTTATCTAAAGTTGCTGATTATTATGACGAAGAAGTTGATAACGCGGTAACTAATCTTACTGCAATGATGGAGCCTGCCCTCATAGTTTTCCTTGGAATTGTTGTCGGTATTTTAGTTGTAGCTATGTATCTGCCTATATTTAATCTTGGCAAAGCAATTAAAGGATAGTTGTTTAACCCGCTCCTGTATGGGTTTAGATGTTTTACCTTACTTTATTTAGATAGTTATAAATATAAATAGCTTTAATATAATTTAATATAATAATATAATAATATAATAATATAAAAGGATAAAAATTACATTAATCGACTCCCATCCTGTTTAAGTGAGGTGACCTTTAAGGGAGAGGGGTATGGCGAAGTTTAAAGCGGTTATAAATTAAGGTAAGTTTTATACCCTGTTATAATATTATGGCACATAAAAGCCTGAACTTTAATTTTCATATAGAAGGAGATAATATTTATGAAAAATTAAAATTTATTATAGTTTTTAGATTTACTGCAATTTCTTTGGCTGTTGTAGGCTACCTGCTTATCTTGATTAAGCATAATTCAAGCCTGTTTATTTATGCCGAAGTTGAAATTTTTATTTTTTTATTCATCGCCCTTTTTCTTACTGTTTTATATTCCCTTATAAATTATTATATTAAAAAAAAGAAAAAAGAAAGATATTTTGGTTTATTCGGATCAATACAGCTTATCTTCGATTTTATATTAATATCGGCTTTTGTAATTCTAAACGGAGGATTAGAAAGTAATCTGATCCTTCTATATTATTTGTTAATTTTAATAGCCGGATTTATTTTTTTAGGCGCGGGGATTGTTTTTTTTACCGTAATTTCTTCTTTAACCGTCGGTTTTATTGCCGACTTACAGTTTTATTTTAATGTCCCGGGTCATTATTATTATTTATATAATCCGGATAAATTGTTATTTGCTTTAAGTTTAAATATTTTGGGTTTATTAATATTCGGATGGGTTTTATATAAATTTTCTAAAAATATAAAATATTTAAGCAATAAAGTAATAGAAATAGACGAGGTAATGAAAAATGCCGCAATATTTAATAAAGAACTCGTTAATAGTTTCACTCAGGGAGTAATAGTTTTAAATGATAAAAATAATATTATATTTATAAATAAATCAGGAATGGATTTGATTGGTTCTGGAATATTTAAGGAGTCTCAGACAGGCAAGGCGGGTATATTCCATCATTTTAATTTAAGAATAGACGATATTTTCAAAGATTTTCCGCTGAATATTTTTGAGGATGAAAAAATTAACGGCGTTCGTTTTGAAGTTGAACATAACGGCAGCATTATCGGTTTTTCTTATTCTAAGTTTAAAGAAAATAGCAATTCAGGGTGGCATATTCTGCTTTTTAGAGATATATCATACGTAAAAGAATTGGAGCTTGACGCAAAAATAAATGAAGGATTAATTGCTACCGGAAAATTAGCCGGATGGCTTGCGCATGAAATAAGAAACCCCCTCTCCGCAATTAATACTTCTATAGATATTTTAAATTCTGAAAATAGAAAATTTGCTGAAGACGTGAAAATTAGCGGTGATGATTTTAGTAAATTGACGGGAATCATAAAAGCGGAAACTATAAGATTAGAGTCTCTTGTAAAAGATTTTCTTGGTTTTGTTAATACTAAAACTAAAACTTTTAATATGAAAATAATGGATAATTCCGTCAATTTTGAATATTTTAATCTTTACGATTTCTCGGAATATATAATGTCTCAATTTAAGTTATCGGAAAATTATAATATAATAAATAGGATTGACAGTAAAATAAATATGTTTTTTGAAAAATACCGTTTACAGCAGATATTTGTGAACATAATTGAAAATGCGGACGCTTCGATTAAATCAAGATATAAAAATTGTGATAATAATAAAAAGGGCAAAATCAGGATAAGCTCTATGAAAATTTCAAAAGATTTTTTAATTGAACAAAATAAAGTTGGCAGCTCCATTATCATAAAATTTTATGATAATGGAGAAGGTATAGGCGAAGATATTATTAAAAATATATTCAAGCCTCTTTTTACCACAAAAAAAAACGGTACGGGACTCGGTCTTTCAATAGTCAAATCTATTTTAGATAATTTTAACGGAAATATTAGTATAAAAAGTAAAAAGAATAAAGGCACATTAATCTATATTACATTACCGTTATATGGATACGACGGACATGGAAAACGATAAAAAAATCCTTATTATAGACGATGAAAAATCTGTTTTAGATTCCCTTGGGATACTTTTAAAATATGAAGGTTATGAAGTTACGGCTCTATTATCCGCAGGAGAAGCTTTAAAAATTATTGATGGCAATAAAGATAATAGATTTAATTTGATTATATCGGATATTTCAATGCCGGATATAAGCGGCATAGATTTTCTTCGTCAGTTTAAGATTATATATCTTAAAAATACAAATTATACTTATGCAAATCATCTATTACCTGTCATACTTATGACGGCGTATTCCGATGTAAAAACCGCCGTAAACGCTTTAAAAGACGGAGCATTTGATTATCTCATAAAGCCTTTTGATACGGAAGAATTCAAAATAACCGTCAAAAAAGCCATAGATTATTTTTCTGTTTACGACGAACTTAATAGTTTAAAAAATAAATTAGCTAATAAAGACAAATTAAGAGGCAA
>DAHXMB010000083.1:0-4535 GCA_027365695.1 Candidatus Acididesulfobacter sp.
TTCTTAATTCCGGCTGGTTATCCCATTTATAAAGGTGAGATAATAAATTTGCAAGATAGCTTTCTAATTTATAATATTCCGATTTCCCCAAATCTTTTACCTCTTCCGCTAAGTTAATATAATCTACTTCGCCTAATTTACATTCTTTAAGAAGCTGTGCATTGGTCATAGCCCAGGTGTAGTAGTCGGTATGGTATAATTCGGACAGGTTCTCTATGTTGGTTTTAGCAGTAACGTTTATCATAATATTAATACCTGATTAAAATAAAAATCAACACACAATTGAAACTAAAATTAATACATAATATTTTTAATATTAAATATTAAAATAATACACCGATTTTAAAAAATAATCAAGTTTATACAATATATTTTTATAGAATAAGATAGCAAATACAGGCGGCAGTAAAAGGATAAATAAATCGGATACTTTATCCAATACCTTTATATTCTTTTACTTTCTCTGAAAGCAACATTTTAATTAAAGATTGATAAGGCACATCTTTCTCGTTTGCAAGCATTTTCAAGCTGTTTAATAATTGAACAGGTACCCTTAGGGAAATTGTTTTTGTCGAAGGTTTTAACTTTGGAAATACACCAACGCTTGCTTTATTCCAGTCTATATATTCGGTGCTGTCATGGGCAGCCCAAAACTCTCTTTCTTCGCCTTCATTCTTAAAATGCGGAATCTTTTTTTTCATCGTCTACACCGTCCTTTCTTTTTTATTCATGTCTCTTGCCGAAATAACCCTTATTAAACTATTTCTCGTTGTAAATACTAAAAATAATTTCCTATCTTCGTTTGTTTTCCCCAAGATATAATATCTTGCTTCTTCTTGAAGATGATTTTCATCTAATCTAATAATAAAAGGCTTATTAAAGAAAGTCTCTTCGCACTCTGTATTAGAAACATTATGCTTTATTAAATTTTTATCAATATTACCGATATCCCACTGAAATCCTTCATACTGACCTAATATCTTGTCATCCATTATTAATATTAAAGTATATCTCTATAATATACATTTGTCAAATAATTTATATATTTTTAAGCAAATTAACGTAATTGCATTTTTATGGGCTGGCATCTTTTAATTAAGCCCGTTAATTTAAAGACCTGATAACCTTTTTTGAATTATATTACAATTTGATTTTACATGACGCATAATATCTTCGGCGATGTTATAAGACGCGTCTAATAATTTTAAATTCTCTATCTCGTTTTGCAACGTCACGGGTAATTTTTCCGCCTGTCTTATAATTATCTTTTTAAGCTGAAAATAAGAATATCCTATATCGTTGCATAGTTTTTCCCAATGCCTCGAAAAAATAACGGAGTGTTCATAATGCCCCCCTATTTTCATCGCCATTCTGTCTGTCAAATCATAAACCTGAGTGCAGAGAACATCATATACCGGAGAAAGCTTTACTAAACCTGTCTCATAATGCAAAATTGAAAAGTTCTTACCGTGGGCATCATTATTCCCGATTAAAAAATTAAAAACCGCTCTCTCTGCTAATTTATTTCTGTCAAGCGCCGGCAAAGAAACTTTTTTCATCAAGTCAAAACACTCCTTGAAACCAGGTCCTCCTTCGGATTGATATTTATACGCAGAGGCGACTCCAATGGCCTGACAAAAATCCTCCTGATGAATCCTCCTTATTAAACCGCCTTTTCCGATTCCCCTATCATATCGTTTAATCAGTAAATATTTAACATCGTTTGAGTGCCTTATCTCAACCTCAGGGACTTCTATTCCGATGCTTTTAGCCGTCTTTAAACACAAGTATTCGTTTTCTATCGTATCTTTAAAACCCTCAATTGCCGGTTTTAAAATGTGGGTAGTAGGGCTTCCCTCAATGGGCAGACATATTTTATTATCTATGACGCAAATAGCCGCTTTATTCTGAACACCTGCAAGCGACAGCCTTAAATCATCTACTCCAAGGAACAACGGTTTTTGAGGTAATTCATTAATGTATCCGGCAAGCTTATGCTCGCTTAGAGGCACACCTTTTAGTTTGACATAGCCAATTTTTTCGAGCGGCTCATTTATATTATGAAAAGAAACCGCACCTGCGCAGTCATGCCCTATTGCTTTTAAAAGACTAAAATCATTATTGGGATTTACATTGTATTTTCTTGCTATAATATTTCTTGCATGGTCGCTTTCTGGTAGAAGTCCGCCAAAATAAGCTTCGCATATTTTATACTCAAATACCCCAGTCTGTAGCGGAAGGCTGAACGAAAGGCTTTGGACTGCATCAGGCAGATATTGAAAACTCATTTTACCCGATAAATCCTGCTCCAGCACGCCGACAGGCATGCCGTTCAGCCTTACGGAAAGTTTTTTATCAGTTTTAGCCATCTAAAAACCCTCTAAATCATCAGATATTTTGGCAGGTATTTTGGTAGGTATTTGGGCATCCAGTTTAATTCCGAGCATTGCAGCTACAAGAATAGCTTTATCAAATTCGACGGTAGGCTTTCCCTTTTCCAGATCGACTACAAAACGCACGCCTGTGCCGCATGCCCCCGCAAGCTCGGACTGATTCATACCCTGTGCCTTACGCGCCTTTCTAATCAATACTCCAAATTCTTTTGAGTTTGAAAAAATCATAAATACGCCTAATATTTATTCAAATATTTATTCAAATATTTATTTATAAATTTACCGTTAGGTAAATTTTAATACATTTTTATATTAAATACAAGTATTTTTACCGAACGGGAAAGATAATTTATTTTTTCTTCCCAATATTCTTCTTTTAAAAAATAATCAAGTTTGCAGAATTGCGTATTATGGGCTGGCATGGTATGGTATTGGGAGAAACAGGCAAATGCAGTCAAATTATTATAATTTAAATATTAATCAAACTTTAACTTTAATAAAACTCAATCAGGAGTATGGGAATAAATAAATCGGATACCTTCTGAAAGTTAAACTTGCAAAAATTGCACATTATGCTATATTGTTATTATTATGATAAAAAGAACAATGGAGAACGTGTTAAGAAGTCTTGCGAAGCAGTATCCCGTTGTTACAGTAACCGGTCCAAGACAAAGCGGCAAAACTACTTTAATCAAATATGTTTTTCCGGATAAAAAATATGTAAACTTAGAAGCTCCGGATATAAGGCAGTTTGCTATTAACGATCCAAAAGGTTTTTTGGCCCAGTATAACGATGTCATTCTTGATGAAATTCAGCGCGTACCTGATTTGCTTTCATATATCCAGCCTATAGTGGATGAAAATAAGGCGCCGGGACAGTTTATAATTACCGGAAGCCAGCAATTTGAAGTTTTAAACAATATTTCACAGTCTCTTGCCGGAAGGACGGCTCTGCTTAAATTACTCCCTCTCAGTATTCCTGAAATAAAAGATATTGTTGACGCATCGTTAATCGATAAGCTTATTTATACCGGCTTTTATCCAAGGATTTACGATATGAATTTAGAACCGCATCAGGCATTGGGAGATTATATTGTAACATATGTAGAGCGCGATATAAGACAGTTGATTTCTATTAAGGATTTAAATCTTTTTGAAAAATTTCTTAAACTGTGTGCCGGAAGAATAGGGCAGTTATTAAATCTTCAAAGTTTGGCAAACGATGTCGGCGTGTCTCATACTACCGTAAAGTCGTGGCTCTCAATACTTGAAGCAAGCTATGTAATATTTTTACTGCCCCCGTGGTATAATAACTTTTCCAAAAGACTAATAAAATCACCAAAATTGTATTTTTACGATGTCGGTCTTGCATCTTATCTGCTTGGAATTGAAAATGAAAACCAGGTTTTCAGGGACCCTTTGCGTGGCAATTTATTTGAAAATTTAGTCGTAACGGAGGTTTTAAAATACAGATTCAATAAAGGCAGGAAAAGTAATTTATATTTTTACAGAGACGGCAAAGGATTAGAAATAGATTTAATTTACGAGGCCGGAAGGAACATTCTTCCCATAGAAATAAAATCCGGCGCTACGATATCGGAAGATTTTTTTAAAAATCTTAAAAAATTTCTTCAATACTACAAAGATTCTAAAGGTTTAACCGTGCCGTACGGCAGTGCAGTCTTCTACGGCGGAAATGAAACGCAGAAAAGAACGGATTTTAATATTTATCCGGCTTCAAAAGTATGCGATTTATTGGATTCGGTAATTAAAGAAACATAGAATCTATAACGATATTTGAATAAATAAATCTGTCACCTTTTTTTCACTTTTTTCTTTAAACGTATTCTGGAAGATAATCCCGGATTAAAGAACGACCTGACCCTTTTATTTACTTTGACAGGATAAATTAATCTAAAAAACGGTTGCTGTCCTTAACTAACAAACTCTTTCTCAGGCAGACTATGAGTAAGACTTGCAAATGCAGGCAGGAGTTAGAAGCAAAATACATCATATCAGGTGCTTTAAAAAGGAAATGCTGCTTTTATCAATACCTGTAATTTCAATTGTTTTTATAATTGCCTCTTTTAAAGAATATGGTAAATCATCAGGAACGTCTATTTTACCTTGAGTATCTTTAAA